>NZ_RZOI01001370.1:0-519 GCF_004022645.1 Mesorhizobium sp. M4A.F.Ca.ET.020.02.1.1
CGTGACCTCTGGGCCGATGCCATCACCTGGCAGGACAGCGATTTTCATGTTGTTCTCCGAACGTCAGTGGGAATTGGGCGCGCTGGTCTCGGTGCGCTCGAAATCGTTGACGCGGTCGAGCAGCGACAACGTGTAGTCGATCTCGTCGAGACCGGCGAGGAGGCAAGAGCGGCCGAACGGATCAACGGAAAACGGATACACGAGACCGTCCGGATCGACGACCTGCTCATTCTCCAGATCGATCGTAAGCTGCGTTCCAGGGGATGCGTCGAGTCCGTGCCGGATCGCTCGAACGACCTCTGCAGGCAGCGTGACCGGCAACAATCCGTTCTTCAGGCAATTGGCTTGAAAAATGTCGCCGAAGCTTACGGCGACAATGCTGCGAATGCCGAAATCGACGAGCGTGTGAACGGCCTGCTCGCGCGAAGACCCGCAACCGAAGTTGCGGTCGGCGACAAGGATCGTGGAGTTCGAGAAGCCGGCGCGATTCAGCACGAAATCGGGGAGTTGGTCTCCGGT
>NZ_RZOI01001371.1:0-519 GCF_004022645.1 Mesorhizobium sp. M4A.F.Ca.ET.020.02.1.1
GGATGGGCCTTCGAGGAACGAATGGAGTGGTCCGCCACGTCTTGCGGCAACCCAGGGGCTGGCCTTGCCTGTTCGGTAGAGGCTCTCAGGCAAGCGGAAGGCGATCTCGGTTCGCATCTCCTCGGCAGGTGGATACATGCCCATCTCCCATGCATTGCATTCGCTTGTATTTTGACCCTATAGTTTGAAATACGCAATAATGATCTGGATTTTGTGACATGAAAAGTATGGTCCGGATAGGCAGCGGCGCCGGGATGGCTGATGATCGAATCGCGCCCGCCCAGGCGATCGCGGAGCGCGCGGCGTTGGACTATCTGGTGATGGAATGTCTTGCCGAACGGACCATCGCCCGTGAGACGCTTGACCGCTTGAAGGATCCGTCCCGCGGCTACACGCCGTCGCTACGGCAACGGATCCGCGCCGTTCTGCCGGGGTGCCGCGCAAGCGGTGCACGGATCGTTACGAACATGCGCGCCGCCAATCCCAGAGGCGCGGCCGCGGCCATTGCGGACGAGGCGG
>NZ_RZOI01001372.1:0-497 GCF_004022645.1 Mesorhizobium sp. M4A.F.Ca.ET.020.02.1.1
GGTGATGTCGGATCTCGTCTTCCGCACCGAGGACATCGACAAGACGGTGCTTGAGAAAATCATCCTGACGGCGAACGAGCGCGGCATGAAAGAGCTCGCCGTGCAGGACCCGGTCACCGGCTCGCTGAGCTACGGCAAGCTGCTGACGGCTGCCGCCGTGCTCGGCGAGAAGTTCGAGCACCTCTATGCCAGCCAGCAGACAATCGGCATTATGCTGCCCAATGCCAACGGCGCATGCGCGACGCTGCTCGGCGTCATGTCGGCCGGCAAGATGCCGGCGATGATCAACTTCACCGCGGGTGCGGCGAACATCCTCTCCGCCTGCAAGGCCGCCGAGGTGCGGACCGTGCTCACCTCCCGCGCGTTTGTCGAACAGGCCAAGCTCGGCGCGGTCGTCGAGGAAATCGGCCGCTCGGTGGAGATCGTCTGGCTCGACGACCTGCGGGCCGGCATCGGCCTCAAGGACAAGCTGCTCGGGCTACTGCGCAAGACCACAC
>NZ_RZOI01001373.1:0-492 GCF_004022645.1 Mesorhizobium sp. M4A.F.Ca.ET.020.02.1.1
GCCGAAACGCTCCGCTCCCAGGCGAATGCATTCCTCGAGCTTGGTATGCTCGAGAACCGCCGGCACGAAGCAGCTTGGATCTCCGACCTGCTTGAGGTTTCTCAGCCGGAACTCCATCGGGTCCATGCCGATCTTCTCGGCCAGCAGATCCAGCGCCTGCTGGAAGACGAACGCGCCCTCGGGATTGCCGTAGCCGCGGAAACCGCTGGTGGTCGGCGTGTTGGTGTAGGCGACGGTCAAGCGACCGCGGATGTTGTCGCAACGCAGCAGGCCGAGCGTCTTCTGCATGTTGACGATCGATGTCGTCGCGCTGTGCGACAGATAGGCGCCGGCGTCGGAAACGATCGTCTGCTCGACAGCGACAAGCTTGCCGTCCTTGGTCGCGCCGACCCTGATGGTCTGATGCTGGTCGGTCCGCGAACTGTAGCCGGAAAAATCCTCCTCGCGTGTCGAGGTTACGCGCACGGGCCGTTTGGCGGCGCGCGCCAGGAG
>NZ_RZOI01001374.1:0-488 GCF_004022645.1 Mesorhizobium sp. M4A.F.Ca.ET.020.02.1.1
CGCCGGTGGCGAGCCGAATACAGCGATGCATGCGAAGATCGCCAGCCGAGTCGCCGAACTGCGCGCCGCCGAGGGCGAGGCATTGGCGGCGAGACTGCACGTGCTGCCGGATTTCCATGGCAACCGCTCGCCGCTGGCCGACCCGCACGCCGTCGGTGTCGTCAGCGGGCTGACGCTCGACTCTTCCTTCGACAGCCTGTGCAAGCTCTACTGGCGCACCGCCGTCGGCATCGCGCTCGGCGTGCGTCACGTGCTGGAGGCGCTGAACGAGAACGGCTACCTGATCGACACTCTGCACGTTACCGGTGGCCACACCAAGAACCCGCTGCTGATGGAGCTCTACGCCGACGCGACCGGCTGCACGGTCATCGAGCCGCTGGCCGACGAGGCGGTCTTGCTCGGCACCGGCATGGTGGCTGCCACCGCCGCCGGGCTCTACCCGGATCTCAACGCGGCCTGCGTCGCCATGCAGCAGGGCGGCAGGAAGC
>NZ_RZOI01001375.1:0-487 GCF_004022645.1 Mesorhizobium sp. M4A.F.Ca.ET.020.02.1.1
GCAAGGCTCGAAGCGGGTGATCGGCTGTTGCGATTTTCCGGCTCGTGAAGGCGATAAGCGGCGATCCTTGCGGCGTCGATGCGGGCGAACAACTCGTCACCGGCTCGCACCATCTGCTCGTCATGCTGTCGTGCAGGGAGATTCCTTGCAGGATCGTACATGTCGATCGCCCGCTGGGAAGCACGGTGCTGAGCCTCCTCCTTCAGCGCCTCCTGCAGGCTTTCCTCTCCCTTCGATTGTTCGTAGAGATAGGTGTTTCCGTCCAGTGCTTCCCGGGCGTAGCGTTGGAGCACGGCGTCATATCGACTTGACACCGCAAGATAGTCAGCGCGAATGGTTGAACGCTCGTCATCGGATAGGTCACTGCGGGAATACTCGTTCGAGAACCTGGTCGTGGCGCGCTCAAGTGATTGGGCGGCAGCATCATACCCGGCCAAGATCTCATCTCCTTCACGCACAGCCCTTTCGCCATGGCGAGCGATTGCAC
>NZ_RZOI01001376.1:0-487 GCF_004022645.1 Mesorhizobium sp. M4A.F.Ca.ET.020.02.1.1
GTGTCGACGTTCGAGAACACCCCCTCGCTCTGGCGAGCTGATTTTCCAGTCCCGGCCACCGACGCGCATAAATACAATCGCGGCCATGTCGGTGTGTTTTCCGGCGGGCCGTCCGCAACCGGCGCCGCGCGCTTGTCGGCGCTTGCCGCCGCGCGGGCAGGGGCAGGGGGGGTGACCGTGCTGTCGCCAGCGAACGCCATGCAGGCGAATGCCGCGCACCTGACTTCGATCATGTTGCGCAGGACCGACACTGTCGTCGACCTGAACGACTTCATCGGCGAACGGCGGCCGTCGGCCTTTGTCCTCGGACCTGGCTTCGGCGTTGGCGAAAGGACACGGGATCTTGCCTTGGCGATACTGAGGGCTGGACTGCAAGGTGCGGCCAGCGGGATCGACGGGCTGGTGCTCGATGCCGATGGCATCACCTCGTTTCGCGATGAGCCTGACATCCTCTTTGAGGCTGCTCACAAGCCGCACGCTCCCATAT
>NZ_RZOI01001377.1:0-484 GCF_004022645.1 Mesorhizobium sp. M4A.F.Ca.ET.020.02.1.1
AGCTAATCTCCGTGTTGATGTCTGCCTGAGCGCAGACCTGCGAGGTCCCCGACCCGGGACGTGGTCCCGATGACGCCGCGGTCTGGACTGATGCCGCCCCGCCGGGCGAGCACGCCAATGAGATGGGCGCATCGGAACCATATTGGACAAGCATCATGTTGGCGGCCGCCGCGCCGACCACGGACCGAAGCATGAACCCGGGCAGAACCTCATACGGCAGGAAAGCAGGCGATATAGCACAACCAAAATGCAATCACGCTCTCCGCACACCCGGATGGGCGATCCCTTCTTGCATCAAATTTGCCTTGACGAGGACGGCCCCGTTACCGAAGGAGCGCCAGAGCCGATCCATGCATGAGCTAATCTCCGTGTTGATGTCTGCCTGAGCGCAGACCTGCGAGGTCCCCGACCCGGGACGTGGTCCCGATGACGCCGCGGTCTGGACTGATGCCGCCCCGCCGGGCGAGCACGCCAATGAGATGGG
>NZ_RZOI01001378.1:0-484 GCF_004022645.1 Mesorhizobium sp. M4A.F.Ca.ET.020.02.1.1
GACACCTTCTGGAGGTCGGCCATCTCGACCATCAGCGGCTCGTCGATATGGGTGCGGCCGGCGGTGTCGAGGATGACGACGTCGTGGCCGCCGAGCTTGGCCGCCTGCACGGCGCGCCTGGCGATGTCGACCGGGCTCTGGCCGGCGATGATCGGCAGCGTCGCGACCTTGGTCTGCTCGCCGAGCTGGCGCAGCTGCTCCTGCGCGGCGGGACGCCGCGTGTCGAGCGAGGCCATCAGGACCTTCTTGTTCTGGCGCTCGGTCAAGCGCTTGGCGATCTTGGCGGAGGTCGTCGTCTTGCCGGAGCCCTGCAGGCCGACCATCATGACGACGACCGGCGCCGGCGCATTGAGGTCGACCGCGACGCCCTCGGCGCCCAGCATCTCGACCAGTTCGTCGTGGACGATCTTGACGACCATCTGGCCGGGCTTGATCGACTTCAGCACGGCGGCGCCGACCGCCTTCTCGCGCACCTTGTCGGTGA
>NZ_RZOI01001379.1:0-483 GCF_004022645.1 Mesorhizobium sp. M4A.F.Ca.ET.020.02.1.1
ATCTTGCCGTGCTCGCTGACAATGCAGACCGCAGTCTTGGCGAGTGAGACATCCAACCCAATGAACAGTTTCATCCCGTAATCCTCCTGTCAGAATCAGATACGGGAGCGTCGGCGGCAACCGGTCAGCATGCAATCGGTAACGGGCAGCGCACGACGCAGGCCCCGTTACAGCATCTCATTGATCCAGAAGATGAACGCTGCAGCGAAGGCGATTGCTGACAAGAATGTGTGCGCGCATCGGTCGTATCGAGTGTGGATGCGTCGCCAGTCCTTGAGGCGGGCGAACATGTTCTCGATCCTGTGGCGCTGCCTGTAGAGCAGCGGATCATAGCTGTGCTGGACACGGTGCTTGGCATGAGGCGGGATGCAGGGTGTGATGCCCTTGCCGATGAGCGCCTCGCGGAAGCCAGTGGAACTGTAGGCCCGATCGGCCAGCAGATGGCGGGCAGGTGGCAGTTCGTCGAGCACGGCAGCGGCGGTT
>NZ_RZOI01000137.1:0-10563 GCF_004022645.1 Mesorhizobium sp. M4A.F.Ca.ET.020.02.1.1
CGGCGGGTGCTGACACGAAGATGGGCACGGCCGACGACGCATTCACCTTCACGCTGCTCGATCAGATCGACCACACGCCGCTGGCGACCGGCGGGGGCGACGCGGAGACGATCGCGCTGAGCTTGGCCTCGGTGTTCGTAGCGACCGACGGCGACGGCGACAGCGTTGTGATCGATGCCGGGGCGTCGGTCACGATCGAGAACGATGTGCCGCAGAACAACGCGGCCACGGTGAACGTGAACGTTGATGAGGACGAACTGACGGGTCTGTCGACGGGCATTACGGACAATGACGCGACGACCACGGTAGCGGCGTTTACCGGTGCGCAGATTGCGGGCCTGGTGAATGCAGGCGCCGACGAGCCGGTGACGGTGTCGCTCAATCCGTTGATCGACAACGTGGATACGGGGCTGGACTCGAAAGGATCCAGCATCCTGTTCGACTTCGTTGATGCAACGCACGTGAACGGCGTGGCGGACGGGCGGACGGTGTTCACGCTGGTGCAGACGGCGGGTGCTGACACGAAGCTGGGCACGGCCGACGACGCATTCACCTTCACGCTGCTCGATCAGATCGACCACACGCCGCTGGCGACCGGCGGGGGCGACGCGGAGACGATCGCGCTGAGCTTGGCGTCGGTGTTCGCAGCGACCGACTTTGACGGCGACAGCGTGGTGATCGACGCCGGAGCGTCGGTCACGATCGAGAACGACGTGCCGACCATCGGGCTTATCAGCGACGGGCTGGTGGATTTCGCTGCTGGCAGCAGCGTTACCAAGACGCTCAGCGGGGTGGTCGGGGCGGATGAACCGGCAACCTATAGCATCACGAGCTCCCCAGCGACCGTGACGATATTGGACGGCACATCCTCGCAGGTAACACTGCTCAGGGACCTTACGAACAGCAACACCGTCGCTACCTACTTCAAGGATGTTGATAGTAGCGGCACACACAACGCCGGAGACATCGATTTCTTCAAGCTGACCCTGTCGGGCGGCAACTACACCTTCGATGTTCTCGAGAATCCTCCGCCCGCGGAGGTGAATTTCAGCTTCGCCGGGGCACCCTCCGGCAGCAACCTGTTTATGACGTTCGGCAATCCGGCCTCCACCCAGATCGTGGTGATCGGGAAGGACCCGCTCGATCAATCCGCCGGCGGCAACATCACAACCAAGGATGTGCTTAATATCAGCCAGGCCGGCAGCACCACCTCATTCGGCGTCAACGGCAACCAGATCAACCCCGGTGAGGGGGCGTTCATCACCTATGTCACGGGCGCGAACACGAACTTCCTGGTGCCAAATCTGGACCAGAACGAGGCCGACGTCGAAGCCAACATCGCGTTCACGAACGTCGTCAATGCGAGTTCGGCATCCTTCACCGTCAACCAGACCAATCCGGGCGTCGGACCCGTCAGCGTCAAGATCTCGGCCCTCAACACCGCCGCTGAACCGGGGGTGAATTTCGTCAACGGGCTCACCGGCGACACGGCCGTCACCATCACCTCGGTCTCGGTCGTCGACAACATCGTCAAGACAGGCAATACGCAATTTCTTCCGACCGTCACGGACAACGGCGACGGCACCTGGACGATCAAGGGCCTGAGCACCGGCGACAAGGTGCAGTGGACGACGAGCGGAACCCATGACCGCGTGCTGATCGAAAACGTCAGCAACGCCGATGGCGTTTCCGGCAACGACAACAACACCTTCGATATCGGCGGGTTCGGCCTCAGCCAGGCGCAGCCGGCACCCGACGAGAAGCTCGACTTCACCGTGCAGATCGCCGATTTCGACGGCGACACGGCAAGCGACAGCTTCTCCATTGGCATCGACGGGACCGGCATCTTCGACGACAACCACGTCGACGGCGTCGTCATAGCTTGACTCGATCCGGCCGGGCGCCATCCCCTGACGCCCGGCCGGGCACTGGCCCAAAGGCATCGAAACGGGGGTATCCGTGATGCAGCCAAGACCGCAGTTCCAGGAGGTGATGCATCTGGCGCGGCGCCAGGTGCCCGCCCTCCTCCTTTTCAGCCTGCTCGCCAACCTCCTCCTGCTCGCCAGCACAGTCTACATGCTGCAGATCTACGACAGGGTCCTGTCGAGCGGCTCGATCGATACGCTGATGTGGCTCACCCTGGCGGTGATCGCCGCGATCGCCGTCTATGGTATGCTGGAACAGGCCCGACGCATGATCCTCGGGCATATCAGCCAATGGCTCGATGACCAACTCAGCGTTCCGGTGATCGAACGAGCCATGGAAGCTCGCCTTGCGGGCAGCAGCCTCGAGGCCGGCCTGAAGGATGTGGCCGACCTGCGGGGCTTCGTTGCCGCTGACGGCATGCTGACCTTTCTCGACGCGCCCTGGACGCCCGTCTTCCTGGCGTTCATGTGGCTCCTGCACCCGGCATTGGGCCTGGTCGGAATAGCCGGGGCGGTTCTTTTGTTCTGTGGCGCGCTGGCCAACGACTTTCTCACGCGCCGCAAGGGCCAGGAAGCGTCGCTGGGGCTGCGCCGCAATCAGGCCGCGGCCAGTCAATACGTCGACGGCGCCGAGACGCTCCGCTCGCTCGGCATGTCAGAGCCGGCGCTGCAGCGCTGGGAAGAAAAGCAGCAGTCGTTGATGACCATCCAGGCGCAGCTTCTCAGTCGCACAACCAGCATCGCCAGCCTGTCGCGCTCGCTGCGCCTGGCCCTTCAGGTGGCCGTGCTGGGGCTCGGCGCGTATTTTGTCTTGCGTGGCGAACTGACGGCCGGATCGATGATCGCGGCATCGATCCTGCTCAGCCGCGCGCTCGCGCCGATAGAACGCTCGATCGGAGCCTGGCGCAGCCTGGTCACTGCTCGCACCGCGCGTCGCAACCTCATGCGCCTCTTCGCCGACACCGGGTCCCGGCAGAGCGGCGGCGTAACCTTGCCGCGCCCGCAAGGGCGCCTGAAGCTCGAGGACGCATACTACTATGCGCCGGGAACACAGCAGACACTGATCAACAAAGTGTCCTTCGATGTGGTGGCCGGCGAGACCTGCGGCGTGATCGGACCGTCGGGCTCCGGCAAGACCACGCTCTGCCGCCTAATAGTGGGGACGCTGCGCCCGTCGCTCGGCCATGTGAGGCTGGATAGTGCGGAGGTCGCAAGCTGGCCGCCGGATCAATTGGGGATGCACATCGGCTACGTGCCACAGCAGGTTGAGCTGTTTCCGGGAACGATCGCCGAGAACATCGGGCGCTTGCGCGATGTCGACAGCGCGGCAGTTGTCGCCGCGGCGCAACTTGCGGGTATCCACGAGATGATATTGCGGTTGCCGAACGGTTATCAAACCGAGGTAGGGCCGCATGGGGCACGGATCTCGCGCGGGCAGCGTCAGCGCATCGCCCTCGCCCGCGCCCTGTTCGGCAATCCCGCGCTCATCGTGCTCGACGAACCGAACACCGGCCTCGACGCGGACGGCGAAATGGCGCTGTTCAATGTCCTTCGCCTTTTGAAGGAACGAGGCTGCACCGTCATTCTCGTCAGCCACCAGATGAACCTTTTGCGCTCGGCGGACCATGTCGTTTTCATGCTCGATGGCGCCGTCAAGATGTTCGGCACGCGGGACGAGGTGCTCGGCGCGCTGGGCGGCCAGGCCAGACGGATTACCGTGCCGATGCCCAGGCGAGACAAGAGCCACGCCAATGCACCGGCAACGCTGAAGGCGGCGGAGTGAGCCATGGACAATCGATTTGGCGACCTGTCGAAAATGCTGGACCTGCTGCTGGCCAGCCTGCGCGACGAAATGAACAGGCTGGTCGGTGCTGCCACAGATCTGGCAGCCGCGACACCGAGTTGGTTCGAAGAGCTGGACCAGCCGATGAAGATCGCCGCGGCGGCGGCCGCGAGCGCGCTGCTTCTGCTGCTGCTCGCCTGGCTCGTCCGGCGGCGGTCGCCTGCGTTCCGCGCCGGCAGGCGCGACCTTAACCGCCGCACGCGGCCAGCGCGCATGCTGGGCTACGTCTCGGCGATCGTCTTTGTCGGCGGTACCGCGGCGTGGTCGAGTATGGCGCTGCTAGCGAGCGCCGTGGTCGCCAATGGCGTCGTCAGCCCCGAAGGCTACCGCAAGACCGTCCAGCACCTGGAGGGCGGCATCATCGGGACAATCCATGTGCGCGAGGGCGACAAGGTCAGCGCCGGCCAGATCCTGATCAGCATGAAGACGACCGATGCTCAAGGGCGCTATGACGAGTTGCAGGGGCGCTACATCCGCTTGCTGGCGACCGAGGCGCGCCTGGTCGCCGAGCTTGCCGGACAAGACCGGATCAGCTTTCCCAGGGAGCTGACGTCGATCGACAGCGAGACGGCGCGGAAGGTGGTGGTCGAGGAGCAGGCGTTGCTCGACAGCCGCCTCGCGACCCGGGAGGGGCGCGAGCAGATCCTCAACAAGCGCATAGCACAGATTGAAGAACAGAGCACGGGATGGAGGGACGTGATCGCCGCCCAGGCCGAGCAGCTCGGCTTGATCGACCAGGAGATCGTTTCGGCGCAGGCAATGTACAAACAGGGGCTGGAGCGCCTGCCGCGGATACTGGCGCTGCAGCGCGCCCAGGCCGATATCCGGGCGAACCAGGCATCGAACCGGTCGCAGGTCGCAGGCAACGACCAGCAGATCGGCGAGACCAAGCTGCAGTTGCTCAATCTGCGCCAGCAGGACAGCGAGAGAGCCAATGTAGATCTTGCCAAGGTGCGCGGCGACCTCGCCGAACTGCGCAGCCTTTTGCCCTCACGCCAGGATGTGCTGGCCAGGACCGATATCGTCGCGCCGATTTCCGGAACCGTCATGAACCTGCGTGTCAGGACTGAATCCGGCGTGATTTCCGGCGGCCAGCCGCTTCTCGATATCGTACCCAACGAGCCCAATCTGGTCATCGATTCACGTATCAAACCGGCCGATATCGACATGGTGCATCCGGACATGCCGGCACGCGTGGTGCTGTCGGCCTATCCGACCAGGCATCTGCCGCAGATCCACGGCCTGCTCACCTCTGTCTCGGCCGACCGGCTGACGGATGAGAGGACCGGCGAGCCCTATTTCCTCGCCAAGGTCAAGGTCGACGTCGCCGACCTCGGACAGCTGCATGACATCCATCTGTCGCCTGGCATGCCGGCGGAAGTCATGATCCTGACCGGCGAGCATACCCTGCTCGACTATATGCTGGCGCCGGTCCGCGACTCGCTCAATCGCGGGTTCAGGGAGCACTGAACAGGCGATCGAGGGTGCCGATGTTCGGGCGGCTCGTCAAGGCGCCGTTCTGCCTGTCGGCTTTCAGTCGGCATGCTGCGCTCAGCCAGGGACATCCGAGGCAAGGGTAGGCGCGCGGCGACCGATCGCGACCGCATCACTTGACGGCTGCGAGCTTGTCGATCGCGGCGGTGAAGCCGGCGAGCGAGACCGGAATGGTCACGGGCTTGCGGGTCACCGGAGCGGTTCATCGTTTCGCGGAAACGTTGAGCCGTTCTATTTCTTGCCTTGCCGCAATCCCGGACGGAAAACCGTTACACACTTTTCCTGGAATTGCTCTTTGCCTTGCCGCAATCCCGAACGGGAAACCGTTTCACACTTTTCCTGGAGTTGCTCTAAACCGAATTGGCGCGAGACGCCTGGAGGATACCGATAATGACTGACGCCAAGACGCAGACGGCTCCGGCCGCGGCCGACATTGGGCTACCGCTGTTCTATTCGAAGCCCGAGGCGCTCAATCCGATACGACACGGCTCGCTCGGCCTGGCGGCGCGCGCCGACTTCTCCTTCGCCCGCTCCGCGCACGCAATTCCCGTGGCGGCGTCGGAAATGCCGGCGGCGATGCGATCCTACCCGATCGTCTTCATCGGCGCCGCCAAGGCGCCGGTGATCATCACCGGTGTGCGCCAGGACGAGAACCTGTTCGTCGATGCCGACGGCCGCTGGAGCGAGCCGCACTACATTCCGGCCTATGTGCGGCGCTATCCCTTCATCCTCGCCGACGACAGCAAGACGGCCGGCCGGCTGACGCTATGCATCGACCGCGCCAGCGAGCGCATCGTCGACCAGTTGCTGGCGCCGTTCCGCGAGGATGGCGGCAAGATCGCGCCCTTCTTCAACGGCACCGAGCCGACCGAGGCGACCAGGCAGGCTTTGGCCTTCTGCAACCAGTTCCAGACCGACTTCAACGCGACTCGGGCGATGATCGAGAAAATCGAAGCGCACGGCCTGTTCGCGCCGCGCCAGAGCAAGGTGACGCTGGAGGGCGGCGAGGTGCTCAACCTCACCGATTTCCAGGTGATCGATGAGGCCGCCCTCAACAAATTGAGCGACGAGGCCTTCCTCGACCTCAGGAAATCGGGCGCGCTGGGAATGCTCTACTGCCACCTCGCCTCGAGCAACAGCTGGACCTCGCTGGTCTATCAGGCGTCGATACGCAAGGCGCGCAAGTGAAACTCGGTCGCGCCTGAAACCTAGGGCGGTCCAACGCTTCACGGCATCGCTGCATGTGGGCTGGATGCGATAAGGGGCCGGCTACCGCGCCGGGCACGAAGGACACTAAATCCGCCGCTCTGGACCGCCATTTCTCTTGGCGATGGCGAGCGTTGCCCGGTCCATCGACGTTCTGTTACAACGCAGGACAGCGTCGATGGAGCAGCAGTTTGGGCCGGCAAAGGAGTGGTCTTGCCCGGTGAGCCGGAAGTCCTGGACGACCGTTCGCCAGTCCGCCTGGTGGCAGCCATTCGCCAGTCGGTCGCTGATGGCATCGTCGTCGAGGGCGGCGATCTCGAACCAGCCGATCGAGACCTGCTGCTCGCGGAAGAACTTTCCCTGGGCAATGTCGTACCGGCGCGCCGCCGTGAGTTTCGCGCCGGGCGCATTTATGCCCGGCAGGCTTTGCAGGGCCTTGGCGTATCCAACAGCGTCATCCCGGTCGGGCGCAATCGTGCGCCAGTCTGGCCGGCAGGTGTTGTCGGTTCCATCTCTCATACTCGAAGCCTGTGCGCTGTCGCCGTCGGATGGTCGGCCGATTTCCTGAGCATCGGTATCGACATCGAGGACGATTCTCCGCTTCCATGCGACTTGGCAAAACTGGTGTCGCAGGCCCCCGAACTGGAGGAGCAGGAAGAGATCGAAAGTCGCCTGGGCTACGACCTGCCCAAGCTTCTATTCGTGATCAAGGAAGCCTTTTACAAAATGCATTTCCCGCTCAACGGGACCTTTTTGACGTTTCATGACGTTCGTGTCGAACTGAATGTGGAGAAACGCGCCGCCAAGGTCACGATCGCTCCATCAAGCCGCTTGGCGGCGGCCGACAATGGCTGTTTTGAGGGCCGTTTCGGCAGCAGCGATGGAATCTTATTCTCATATTTCGACATCGCCGCGCATTGACATGCCACGCTGCATTGCCTCCACTTGAAGTTGAACAACAGCTGACCGCACCGGGGGCCCAGATCCCAACGCGCGAACCCGCGTCGCCACAGCATCGCGGGTGATCGGCCCCCCTCTCAAGCAGGAGAGCCCGCCTGTGCCGGTAAGGTCGAACAGTCCGCCTGCGACCTCATCCCCGCCGGTGCTCTGTAATTCTCGTACGGCCAGGCGAGAACCACGCCTCCAGCACAGGCAAGGCTCCTCGAGGGTCGCAGCGGCCGCACATGAAGAGGTCGAGGGCTGCATAGCCGGTCTCGGGCCAGGTGTGGATGCTGATATGGGACTCGGCGAGCAAAGCGACGCCGGTGATGCCTGCGCCCTCGCCGAAATTGTGCAATATGACGCCCAGCACCGTGGCGCCGCAGGCCGCCGCCGCCTCGCGCAACGTGCGCTCTATCCCCTCGGCATCCCGGAGGCCGCGGCACTCCCAGAAATCGACGAGCAGGTGCAGACCCGGGGCGAACGGCTGGGCCTGCACGGCCTGGGGCTGATCAGTCACCCGGGCATCCATCAGGAGCGCCCCGGTTCTTGCGCGAACAGAACCTGCTTCCAGCTGGTGTCCCTGGTCTGCATGCGCCAGATGAAGGCATCGAGGATGTAGTGGGTGGCTTGGGGCATGGCGAGCAGCGGCGCCAGCCAAATCAGCGCGTCGGAGGAGCCGAGCGACGGCAGGGTACCGAAGAGGCCGAAGAGGCTGCCATGCTCGCGCCAGACGAAGCCATCCCACAACCCCTCCTCCAGATAGGCGAGCCCGAAGAGGGCGGACATGTAGACAGGCACGGCGCGCCAGGTGAACAGATGGGCGATCCATGGCGCCAGGAAGGAACTGCGCCCTCCCTGCAGCCGCGCCTGGTTGCGGCCATAGCCCCAGATCAGCGCGATATAGGGGATGCCGTGGGCGATGATGTTGGTGCCGGTGAAAACGAGGTCGTTGTCAAACAGCACGATGCCGATGAACCAGGACATCGCGGTGCCGACCAGCAACAAATTGCGCGGCAGGTTGAAACCGATGCCGCGGCGGAGCAGCGCCGCCTCCTTGACGACGTAGGCGGCCAGGATGGCGGCATAGGCGAGGCCGGCGACGGTGGCGAGCAGCGGCAGGTCGAGGCGGATGAAATCGCCTTCGATGAACCAGGAGAATTCCCGCTGGTGGCAATGCCAGTAGATGAGCGGATAGAGCGTGGCGCCGTAGATCGCAGCCTTGTCGATGCGGCGGAAGAGCGGTGGCAGGCCGCGTTCCCGGCGGGCATAGATCATCATGAACCCGTATTGTTGGCGCACGAAGTGGAACACGGCGGCATAGGCGAGCACGCGCCAGAACACCAGGCTGCCGCACCAGTAAAGCAGGCAGCCTCCCAGCCAGGCCAGCAGCGGAGTCAAGCCATAGAGCCAGGGCCGCGCGCTGAGCTCGGCGCGGTCGAGATAGGTGCGGAACAGGGTCGAATAGACATGGGCCACATCGACGCCGACCACGAGCACCAGCCAGACCCACGGCGACGTCTCGCTTGCCGCGCCGCCCGACAGCGACCAGACCAGGGCGGCCAGCGTCACCACCAGCGCCGGCGCCAGGATGAAGCCGAGGTCGAAGCGGGCGGAGAATATCCAGGGTTGGGCCTTGAGGAAGGAATGCGCCATCACAGCACCGTCTCGAAAGGATGGCCCAAATAGGCCATGGCGTTCTCGGCCGCACGAACCCCGTGCGTATAGGCCTCCTCGAAGATGGAGACGCCGCTCATGTCCGAATGGGCGGTGAAGACAGGCGGCTTCTGCACGAGACCCGCGCGCCGCTGCGCGCCCCAGATGAAGCCCGGCACCGGCCGGATCATCGCATGCCCCCAAACCCAAACATCGACCCGCCGGACGTGGCCTTCGAGCTCGGGATGGACCGCGAGGAGCTCCTTGAGGAAGATGCCCTGCCAGGCTTGCAGCGGCCGCGCCAGAGCTTCCCGGCGCGCCTCCTCCGGCGGCAGGTGACTAAGCGGCCAGTAGTAGGTCAACACCGTGTTCGTCGGGCGCATCTGGGTGATCTGGTGGGTGGCCACGACATAGCCGAGCAGGGGGCTGTCGAAGACGACATTGTCCCAACTCAGGCCGGCCCCCGTGCCGCCGGGGAGGCTGTCGAGCGTGATGTTGGCCACCGCCCAGGGCGCATAGGAAAAGCCGGCGGCAAGGGCCGCATGCTTCATCAGCCGTGCAGTCACGAAATGAGGTGTCGCCAGCACCACGGCCTTCGCCTCGACGCGGAAGGTCTTGTCCTCGGCCGCGTCCCAAACGTCGACAGCCGCGCCCGCATCATCTGTTTCGACGGCAAAGGCCAGCGTCCGCGACCGCACGCGCGGGCCAAGGACCTCGGCGAGGCGGTGCGTGAGATAGCCATTGCCTTCCGGCCAGGTGACCAGCCCCTGCTCGTCGGCATCGGCCGCCCTGCCGTTGCGGGAGGCAAAATAATGGATGCCGGCCCAGGCCGAGACGTCCTGCGACCGCGTGCCGTAGTCGTCGCGGCAGCAATAGTCGACATACCAGGCGAGCCCCGGCGAGCGATAGCCTTCGCGCTCCATCCAGGCCGTCATGGCAATGGCGTCGAGTGCCATCAGATCGGCGTCCTGCGAACTCAGGTCGAGCGGAATGGCGAAAGCCCGCCGGCCGTCGGTGCCGACGCGCCGGCGAAAGTCGCGCATCGTAGCGAAGAAGCGCCTGGTCTCCGCCTCCTCCTCGGCAGTGAGACCTATCGCCGGCACCAGCCCGTCCTGCCAGCGCCCGTAGCGGTAGAGGCGCTCGGAAGGGTCGGCGCAGAGGGCATACTCGTCGTAGAGCGGCGCGCCCGTGGGGCCGTACCCGGTGATGATGGCGAAGTCCTCGAACAGTGCCCGCACCGCCCTGGCTTCCTGGGTGAGCAACGGCACGTAGTGAGCGCCCCAGGGAAAGGCACTGACCTCGTTGCGCCCGCTGGCGGCATTGCCGCCGGGAGCTGCTTCGAGATCGAGCAGCAGGAAATCGTCATAGCCGGCCCTGGCAAGGCGATAACCGGCGCCCAGGCCCGCGACGCCGCCGCCGACGACGACGACATCGGTGCGGCGGATCTCGCCCGGCGCGGCGAAGGTGCCGCCTCGCAGCCTGTGGCCGATGGAGGAGGAG
>NZ_RZOI01001380.1:0-475 GCF_004022645.1 Mesorhizobium sp. M4A.F.Ca.ET.020.02.1.1
CGGTCTCGCGCCAAAACTGATCGATCAGGTCTACGACATTCTGCTCGCGCTGCGCGAAAAGCGCGATCTCACGCTTCTGATTGCCGAGCAAAGCTTCTTGCGGGCGGTGGAGGTCGATGCGCGCCTGCTCATGCTGCGCAGCGGCCACGTCGTGGGGTCGGGCAAGGCGCGCGACCTGGCAGCCGAGCGCTCGCTCGAAGGCAGCTTCTTCGGTTTCGAAGGAGCGGCGGCATGATGCTCAACCTGGCGCAGAATCTGATCGACGCGTTGAGCCTGGGCAGCATCTACGCGCTCACCGCGCTTGGCATCGGGATGATCTTCAGCGTGATGCGCCTCGTCAACTTCGCGCAAGGCAACTACATCGCCTTTTGTGCCTTCGCGCTGCTGGTGCCGGCGGGAGAGGGCATTTCGCGCCCGTTCATCGGCCTCCTGCCCGGATGGGTGTTGGTGCCCGTGGTGCTTGCCATCGGCGTGC
>NZ_RZOI01001381.1:0-472 GCF_004022645.1 Mesorhizobium sp. M4A.F.Ca.ET.020.02.1.1
AACAAGAGCCGGGCGGATGCGCACCGCTTCTATGAACGGCTCGGCTTCAAGGCGAGCCACATCGGCTACAAGCTGGAGCTCTAGCGGTTGGTGTCGTGGCTGTCGGTAATCGCGGCCGCAGCCTACATCTTGTCAGGTCCCGGGTCGCCGCCGGCGGCGGTGATTGCGAGCCGGCCCAGATAGTGCGTCCAGCCCTTCTCATGGCTGTCGCAAATCTCTCGGTCGGCAAGGCCGCTATGGGTGAGCTTGACCCGCGTTCCGCCGGACTCTTCGACCAGGTCGATTTCAACAAGGCTCGAACCCGGCGGAGTCTGGTCGTTGCCCTCCCAGCCGAAGCTGTAGGCAAGGCGGTGGACGGGTACGACCTCGGTGAATTGGCCGCGTGCCGTGGCCCTTCCTGCCAAATTCAGCAAGTAAAGACCGCCGGGGTTGGGTTCCGCCGTTGCCTCCGTTCCCATCCAGCGCACGATCT
>NZ_RZOI01001382.1:0-472 GCF_004022645.1 Mesorhizobium sp. M4A.F.Ca.ET.020.02.1.1
AAATCGCGTTGCGCCGATCGGCGGGAATACGTGCGCGGCCTCGCCGACCAGCGCAACGCGATTTTGCGCAAAGCGGCCCGGCGAGGCGGCCGATAGCGGATAGACCTGCCTGCCGGGTTCGACGGTGACGCGCCCCAGCATCGACTGCATCTGCTCTTCGACGCGTTGCGAAAGCGTCGCGTCGTCGAGCGCCGCCAGTTCCGTCGCCGTCTCCGGCTTCACCACCCAGACAAGACTGGAACGGTTGCCGGGCAGGGGAACCTGCGTGAACGGGCCTGTCTCGGTGTGGAATTCGGTCGAGGTGAAAGCGTGGTCGCTGCGGTGGCTGAAATTGAGAACCAGCGCCGCCTGTGGATAGGACCGCACCGATGCGGCAATGCCCGCCGCTTCGCGCGCCGGCGACAGGCGCCCGTCGGCGGCGACCGCCAGCGAGGCGGAAATCTCGCTGCCATCGGCGAGCACGGCATGGGCA
>NZ_RZOI01001383.1:0-472 GCF_004022645.1 Mesorhizobium sp. M4A.F.Ca.ET.020.02.1.1
AAATGGAACCCGGCGAGTTTGCCGGTTAGGAGGCGCCGAGAGCCAGCACGTCGCGCATGGTGTACTCGCCGGGTGGGCGACCGGCGACCCACAGCGCGGCCGCCATGGCGCCGCGCGCGAACATCGAGCGGTCGTCGGCCGAATGCGACAGCGTCAGTACCTCGCCGTCGGCCAGGAAGCTGACGCTGTGCTCGCCGACAATGCTGCCGCCGCGCGCCACCGCGAAGCCGATCTCGCCGGACGGACGTGCAAATGTGACGCCGTCGTGGCCGCGCCGCGCCGCGTCTGCCAGCGCAACGCCCCGTCCCTGCGCGGCCGCATCGCCCAGCATCAGTGCCGTGCCCGAGGGCGCGTCGACCTTTGAGCGGTGATGCGCCTCGAATATCTCGATGTCGCAATCGCCGGGGCCGAGCGCGCGCGCCGCCTGCTCGACCAGCCCGGTCAGCATGTTGAGGCCGAGCGAGTAACTGCC
>NZ_RZOI01001384.1:0-469 GCF_004022645.1 Mesorhizobium sp. M4A.F.Ca.ET.020.02.1.1
TCTCCATCCTGTTCCGCGCCTTCCATCATCTGGAGGTCGAGGGGCTGGACAACCTCAAGGCCGCCGGCCCGGCGCCGATCCTGGCGCTCAACCATGTCAGCTTCCTCGATGGTCCGCTGGCCCTGACGCTGACCGACGAGGAGCCGGTCTTCGCCATCGACCACACCATCGCGCAGGCCTGGTGGATGAAGCCGTTCCTGAAGCTCGCCCGCGCCCTGCCGCTCAATCCGGCCAAGCCGATGTCGACCCGCACGCTGATCAAGATCGTGCAGGGCGGCGATCCGCTGGTCATCTTCCCCGAAGGCCGCATCACCGTCACCGGAGGCCTGATGAAGGTCTATGACGGCGCCGCCATGGTCGCCGACAAGACCGGCTCGATGGTCGTGCCGGTGCGCATCGACGGGCTGGAGAAGAGCTACTTCTCGCGGCTGACGTCGCAGCACGTGCGCCGCCGCCTGTTCCCGAAGGT
>NZ_RZOI01001385.1:0-468 GCF_004022645.1 Mesorhizobium sp. M4A.F.Ca.ET.020.02.1.1
GACAGCTCCAGCACCATGCGGTAGGTGCTTTTCAGGAACCGCTTCACCACATTGATCTTGCGTCGCGCCCAGTCGGGATTGGAGGCGTTCGAACCCGGCATCGCGGCGTAGAACAGCGGCCGGTCGAAGGTCCTGATGTCGACGATGATCGGCAGGTTCTCGGCCAGCGCGCGCTTGCGGATCGCCGCGCCGACCTCGAAGGCGACGGCCTCGTCGAAGCCGGGGAAGACCAGCGTGGCCTCCTGTTTCTTGATCAGAGCGATGTCGTCGGCAACGGCCATGTCGTTCCCCTGTCAATGTCGCCGCACGCTTTGGCCGATGGTTGCCGTGGGGTCAAGCCGGAATGCTAGATCGCGATCGTGCTCTTGACCGGCCGGCCAGCGACATAGACCTCGCGCACGGCGCGGTCGTCGCCCAGCGTCTGCAGGAGAAACAGTTCCTCGGCCAGCGTGCCGACCGTTTCCATCC
>NZ_RZOI01001386.1:0-467 GCF_004022645.1 Mesorhizobium sp. M4A.F.Ca.ET.020.02.1.1
GCCCTACTGATTGATCTCGGGCTCGACGAGTTTTGCCAGGTTGCGGAGCGACTCCTGCCAGCCGAGATAGCAGGCTTCGACCGGGATGGCGTCCGGAATGCCTGCCTGCGTGATGTCGAGGTCGGTGCCGCACGATACTTGCTTCAGGATCACGGTGACCTGGATCTCGCCCGGCAGGTTGGGGTCGTCGAACCTGTCGGTGTAGCGCAGGCGCTCGCCCGGGACGAGTTCGAGATATTCGCCGCCGAAGGCGTGGCTGCCGCCCGTGGTGAAGTTGCGGAAGGACATTTTGAACGTGCCGCCGACCTTTGCCTCGAAACTATGCACTGTGCAGGTGAAGCCGTTCGGCGGAA
This sequence comes from Mesorhizobium sp. M4A.F.Ca.ET.020.02.1.1, assembly GCF_004022645.1. Classification (NCBI taxonomy): domain Bacteria; kingdom Pseudomonadati; phylum Pseudomonadota; class Alphaproteobacteria; order Hyphomicrobiales; family Phyllobacteriaceae; genus Mesorhizobium; species Mesorhizobium sp. M4A.F.Ca.ET.020.02.1.1. Next base: position 354 of record NZ_RZOI01001386.1, read on the forward strand.
GCCATTTCGCGAGCGCGTCCGCTTCCGTGAATGCGCGGTAGACCTTCTCCGGCTTGGTCGCCAGAACGCGGTGCAAACGTACGGTGCTTGGCATATCGTATGTCCTCTCTGATT
>NZ_RZOI01001387.1:0-467 GCF_004022645.1 Mesorhizobium sp. M4A.F.Ca.ET.020.02.1.1
ACCCAGGCATAGACCAGCCGGCGGATCAGCGGGTCCTCCGACGTCTCGCTGCCGGGCCTCAGCGCTGCGAGCACGAAGCCGGCGGCAAGCAGCGCGGTGACGATCAGCGGATAGGCGCCGCGATGCGCATAGGCGGCGTAGGTCAGCCCGTCCGGCAGCGCCACCCCGCCCCACAGATAGGTGGCGTCGAGCGCGGTCTGCAGCGCGAACAGAAGGTTGAAGACGAGCAGCGCGCGCAGGATCGCCGCCTTGCCGAAGAGGACGTCCTCGATGGTCGTTCTTGCCTGAGCCGGCGGTTCCGTGCGGACGATCCGCGACTTGCGCGGCAAACGGCGGAAGAAGCGCGGCAGGCGCGGCCGCAGGAAGGCCCAGATGCCAGCGAGCACGGCCAGCCAGAAGACCAGCCGCGGCAGCTGGATCAGGTTGAGGAGTGCAAAAAGGTCGATCAGCGAGAACCAGTATTCGAT
>NZ_RZOI01001388.1:0-466 GCF_004022645.1 Mesorhizobium sp. M4A.F.Ca.ET.020.02.1.1
GCGTGTTCGATCGCCGCCGGGACGACGTCGGCGAAATCGCTCATCGCCGAGGCGCCGAAGATCACCACCATATCGTTGTCGCGGGCGAGCGAGGTCGCCGCTTCCGCGACGGGCGCGACCTCGTGCGGCGTGCGGCGCTCGGCGGTCAGATGGCTGCCCGAGCGCGCCAGGCGCGCTTCGGTGATGCGCAGCGTCTTGTCGAGCACGTTCGGTTTGACGCCGGGCAGCATCGTCTGGATGACGCCGATACGTATCGGCCGATAGGCGTTGATGCCAAAGATCTCGCCATCGGTGCAGATCCTTGCCACCCGATCGACCAGACTGCCGGCGACGGCGAAGGGAATGATCTTGACCGTGGCCACCATCTGGCCTTTCTCGACCGGCGCATGCTGCGCCAGCGTGGCGATGGTGATGGTCGGATCGACGGCGTTGATGGCGTCGATCATCGCGCGGTCGACCGTGAAAA
>NZ_RZOI01001389.1:0-465 GCF_004022645.1 Mesorhizobium sp. M4A.F.Ca.ET.020.02.1.1
GGCTTGGCGTCGTCGCCAGCGTCTTCGTGCTGAAGCTGGCGGCCTCGGCGATCTCGCTCGGCTCGGGGTTTCGCGGCGGCCTGTTCTTCGCCTCGCTGTTTCTCGGCGCGCTGCTCGGCAAGGTCTTCGCCGGCGTGATGGCCACCGTCTCGCCGGCGACCGGCATCGACCCGGCCGTCGCCGCCGTCGTCGGCATGACCTCGCTCGCCGTCGGCGTCGTCGGCGCGCCGCTGACGATGACCTTCCTGGCGCTGGAATCGACACGCGACCTGACGCTGACCGCCGTCGTGCTGGCGGCTTCGATCATGGCGGCGATGCTGGTGCGCGAGACCTTCGGCTACTCCTTCTCGACCTGGCGTTTCCACCTGCGCGGCGAGACCATCCGCAGCGCCCACGACGTCGGCTGGATGCGCAGCCTCACCGTCGGCTCGATGATGCGCAAGGATGTCCGCACCATCGATGCCG
>NZ_RZOI01000138.1:0-10561 GCF_004022645.1 Mesorhizobium sp. M4A.F.Ca.ET.020.02.1.1
CGCCGGCAGCCCGTGGGAAATGGGCCTTGCCGAGACGCACCAGACGCTGGTGCTCAACGGCCTCAGGTCGCGCGTCGCGCTGCAGGTCGATGGCGGCCTGCGCACCGGCCGCGACGTCGTCATCGGCGCGCTGCTTGGCGCCGACGAATTCGGCTTCTCGACCGCGCCGCTGATCGCGGCCGGCTGCATCATGATGCGCAAGTGCCATCTCAACACCTGCCCGGTCGGCGTCGCGACGCAGGATCCGGTGTTGCGCAAGCGCTTCAAAGGCACGCCGGAACACGTCATCAACTTCTTCTTCTATGTGGCGGAAGAGGTGCGGGCGCTGCTCGCCGAGATGGGCTACACCCATCTCGACCAGATCATCGGCGACACCGAACTCCTGGAGAAGCGGGCGCTGATCCAGCACTGGAAGGCGCGCGGGCTCGATTTCGGCAAGATGTTCTTCAAGCCGGATGCGCCGCATGAGGCGGTGCACTGGACCGAGCGGCAGAAGCATCCGATCGACGACGTGCTCGACCGCAAGCTGATCGAACTCGCCAAGCCGGCGCTCGAAGCCCGGCAGCCGGTCAGCATCGAGCTGCCGATCCGCAATGTCGACCGTTCGACCGGCGCCATGCTGTCGGGCGAAGTGGCAAAGCGCTTCAGGCACAAGGGCCTGCGCGAGGACACGATCTCGGTGAAGCTCAACGGTACCGCCGGCCAGTCCTTCGGCGCCTTCCTAGCGCGTGGGGTTTCGTTCGAGCTGGTCGGTGCCGCCAACGACTACGTCGGCAAGGGCCTGTCGGGCGGACGCATCGTCATTCGCCCGCCTGAGAACACGAAGATCGTCGCCGCGGAGTCGATCATCGTCGGCAACACGGTGCTCTACGGCGCGACCGAGGGCGAGGCCTATTTCTGCGGCGTCGCCGGCGAGCGTTTTGCGGTTCGCAATTCGGGCGTCGCCGCCGTCGTCGAAGGCGTTGGCGACCATGGCTGCGAGTACATGACCGGCGGCATTGTCGTCGTCATCGGCCAGACCGGCCGCAACTTTGCCGCCGGCATGTCGGGCGGCGTCGCCTATGTGCTCGACGAGGTGGGTGATTTCGCCGAGCGCTGCAACATGGCGATGGTCGAACTGGAACCCGTTCCCGAAGAAGACGACCTGATGGAGAAACTGCTCCATCATGGCGGCGACCTCGATCACAAAGGCCGCGTCGACGTGTCCGGCGACATGACCAGCCATGATGAGGAGCGGCTCTATCAGCTGATCTCGAACCACGTCCATTACACGGGTTCGGTGCGCGGCCGCGAGATCCTCGACAACTGGGCGACTTTCCGGCCGAAATTCCGGAAGATCATGCCGGTCGAATACCGCCGCGCGCTGATCGAAATGGAACGCATGCGCATGGGCGTTGCGGCGGAATAGGCTTTGGGATTTGCCGGGAAGCAAAGCTTCCCGGTCGATGCCTTCATCAACAATCCTGGCCTCGGACTGAAGGTTGCCATGGCTGCCTTATGAGGTTAACGGGTGCGTCGTCGAGCGCGCCATCTGGACAGCAGGGACTGGACTATGGGCAAGGTAACAGGGTTTCTCGAGATCGACCGGCAGGTGCACAAGTACCAGCCGGCTTCCGACCGCATCCGGCATTTTCGCGAGTTCACGCTGCCGATGTCGGACAAGGAGGTCGAGAAACAGGCCGCGCGCTGCATGGATTGCGGCATTCCGTACTGTCACGGGCCGACCGGCTGCCCGGTCCACAACCAAATCCCGGACTGGAACGACCTCGTCTACAATGGCGACTGGGACAATGCGATCCGCAACCTGCATTCGACCAATAATTTCCCGGAATTCACCGGCCGCATCTGTCCGGCACCTTGCGAGGAAGCCTGCACGCTGAACCTCGAGGACATTCCGGTCGCCATCAAGACGATCGAGCAGGCAATCGCCGACAAGGCCTATGAAACCGGTCATATCCGGCCCTATCCGCCGGAAAGGAAAACCGGCAGGCGCGTCGCAATCATTGGCTCGGGGCCGGCCGGCATGGCGGCCGCCCAGCAGCTTGGCCGCGCCGGTCACGACGTTCACGTCTATGAGCGCGAGAGCCGGCCGGGCGGGCTGATGCGCTACGGCATCCCCGACTTCAAGATCGAGAAGCACTACATCGACCGGCGCATCGAGCAGATGCAAGGCGAGGGCGTGAGCTTCCATTGCGGGATCAATGTCGGCGTCGACAAGCCGGTGGCGGAACTGCTCGCCGAATATGATGCGGTGCTCTATTGCGGCGGTTCGGAAACGCCGCGCCCGGCCAACATTCCCGGCGACGATCTCGATGGCGTGCATGACGCGATGCCTTACCTGGTGCAGCAGAACAAGCGCATCGGCGGCGAGCCGATCCAGTCGGTGGCGTGGCCGTCGCCGCCGATCGTCGCCGGCGGCCAGCATGTCGTCGTCGTCGGCGGCGGCGACACCGCGTCCGACTGCGTCGGCACCGCCTTCCGCCAGGGCGCCGTTCGTGTCACCCAGCTCGACATCCGGCCGCAGCCGCCGGAAAAGGAGGACAAGCTTTCGGTCTGGCCCTACTGGGCGACGAAGATGCGCACCTCGTCCTCGCAGGCGGAAGGCGCCGAGCGCGAGTTCCAGGTGGCGACGCTCGAATTCATCGGCGAGGACGGCGCGTTGACCGGCGTCAAATGCTGCGAGGTCGATGAAAAGCGCAAGCCGATCGCCGGCACGGAATTCGTCATCCGCGCGGATCTGGCCTTCATCGCTATCGGCTTTGCCGGGCCGGCCGCGGTCGGGCCGGTGTCGGAGCTGGCTGGCCAGATGAAGATCGCCATCGACAGCCGCCGCTCGAACAACGTCGAGGCCAATGATCGCGACTACAAGACCAGCGTCGAAAAGCTCTATGCAGCGGGCGATGTGCGCCGCGGTCAATCGCTGGTCGTCTGGGCGATCCGCGAGGGCCGTCAGGCAGCGCGTTCGATCGACGAGGCGCTGATGGGATCGAGCGTGCTGCCGCGCTGAGACCGTTTGGAAACGCTACTCCCGCGGCCATCTGAGGGCGCTTTGCCCTTCAGGTGTCCCGGGGGCAGGTTTACGGACTGATCGCCGTGGTCGTTTCGGTTGTGGCCGCGGCCGCAGGCTGCCGCCTTGGCGGCCAAGAAAAATCGTCGGCGCGGCCGGGCGAAGCAGCGGGCGCCTTGCCCTCGACGACGAATTTTTCACCGGGCCCGGCTTGGCCGGCGCTGCGGCACCGAGGAGTTCCGAACCGCCGTCGAGTGCCGGTGATTTCGAGTCGGCGTCGGTAGCCGGGGCGGCGGCCTCAGTCTTTTCGTTCGAGGGTGGACTACGCTACTGGCCCAGTACCGGCAAGCATCGAAGGACCTTTACAATCATAAAGGTACGTCACCGGTCTCGCGGCTCACCTATGACGATCTAGACGCGCATTCGAGTGAAGTCTTCTTCAACGCGATCCACAATCCGACTGGCATTTTCGTAAAGGCCTCCTCGGTGCCGGCGGCATCAGGGAGGGTTTTCTCATGACGAGGACTTCTTACGGAAATGGGGGGGCTACTCAAACACATTCAGTGATCAGCGCGGGGGCGGCGTCAGCTATTTCACCGCCGATCTTGGATATAATTTCTTGAACGCGCCGCGCTACCGCATCGGTGCTTTTGTTGGCAACAATTTCTGGCACGAGAGCTACGACGCTTTCGGTTGCACGCAGCAGGCGACCAACTGGAGGACCTGTGTGCCAACCGTCCCGACCTACGTCAACCTCATCAGCCAGGACAACGATTGGCATTCGCTGCGACTCGGCTTGGCCGGGCAGACGCAACTCACCGCGCGACTCAGCCTTTCTGGTGACGTGGCGTTCCTCTTCACGCGGCTCGACGGCAAAGATCAGCACCACATGCGCCCCAAGATCAAGCTAATTCCCGAAGACGGCGATGGGCATGGCGTCCAGCTCGAGGCGGTGTTGAACTACAAGGTCACGGATTTGTTCAACATCGGCGTCGGCGCCCGCTACTGGGCCGTGGCGAATAACGGCACGGCTCATTTCGAAGAGGCAATGGGCGGTCGTGGTTCCCCGCAGGCCGACGATTGGAAGGCAAAGCGCTACGGCGTGTTCGTGCAGGCTAGCATCAAGTTCAACTGAGAGAGCAAGAACCGGGGAGAGCGGCGATGCCACTCCAGCTCATTACGATCATTGGATCAACAGAAGGAAGTTTTCCGAAGAGTTCTGCAGGCGTGCGCAAAGTCGCCAGACAAAGTTCTCTGGTCCATAGTGTACGTGCCGTCACGCCCGTTCTCGACATGGTTGAATGATACGTTTCGCGCGATAGATCAAAGTCGTTCTTCATTGGTTTTCCGGAAATCGCGGGAGCACAGCGTGCAGTGACCCTCGGCTGCTGGTTTTCTGTCAACGCGCAGATGAGGGAGAATGAGCGTACAGCAAAAATCATCAGTGCTGTCGCTTTCGCCAAAGCCCGCCGCAGCTAAACGGGGCCCCACGTCCGGTAGCGCCCCTGCCGGTCACCTCACGGATGCCGAGTTCGGCACCAGCCCGAGCGCAGCGCGCTGGCTAATTTTCAGCTCGGCCGCGACCAGACCTGCCGACACCAGCGGCCGCGCCAGCACCAGCTCGATCAGCGCCGGCAGGCTCGAGTTTTTGCGCCGGTTCCTGAGCCGGCGCTCCATCTGGCTTTTGGCCAGCGCCTGGATGATTGCAAGGCTGAAACAGTCGATGGAACGCCCCTCCAGCGAAGCCGAACCGGACGAGGCGCGCGCGCCAGGTCCTTCGGCTGCCATCGGCACGCTGGGTTTAAGTGCTTGGGGTGACACGGCGTGATCTCCGCCGTTGGCGGGAACAGGGCAGTGCAATAGTACTGCCCTGTTCCTTTTGATCAGAGGCCAGTGCGGATTTCTTCGGCAAGCGCCCTCAACGTCGTCTCGACGTCATCGCCGTTTACCATCTTCTGCATCGCCACGGCCCATGCGTTCATGGCTTCGCCGAAGCCGACACGCGGTGTGAAAGCCAGCGCGGCGTGGTCCTGTGTCTTTTTGAAGCTGTCAACGAAGTTGTTGAACTCGGGCTGCGAAGCGTACTTAGTCCAGGTGTCGTCCTGCCAGGTCGACGTGCGCGGCGGATTGACGAGCTGGCCGGCAAGGGCACCCTTGAGCGCCACCTGCTTGGAGGTGGCCCACGGGATGAACAGCCAGGCCGTGCCCTTCTTTTCGGAAGCCGCGTTCATGGCGAGAGCCCAGATCCAGATGTTAGAATCGAAGCTCGTGGCGCTCGGTGCGTGCAGCGGCGGAGCGAAGGCGATCTTGCCGGATGCCGGCTTCCCCGCAACATCGTTCCAGAAGCCGAACATATTTGAGTCGATCGCCATCGCGGTGCGGCCGGAGGAGATGCCGTCCACGAACTCGTACCAGTTATCATTGGCGAAGGAAGGAGCCGCGCACTTCTTGATCATGTCCACGTAATCCTTGTGGAACGCGATCGATTCCGGCGAATCCAGACCCGTGTCGAGCTTGCCGTCCGTGACGACAAAATCCGTGGACACCGTAGGAGCGGGCGATCGAGACTGCGGCGGTGTGGATACTGCTCCAGAAACGCACGCCTCGCACCCCCAACGGCGTGATGGAAGGATCGGCGGCTTTGAGTTGTTCGCACGCCTTTGCCATTTCCGGCGGAGACGTCGGAACCGCGATGTTATACTTCTCCAAGGTATCCTTGCGGTAGAACAGCTGGATGTTCTCAAATGCATGCGGGATTGCCCAGATCTGGCCGCCCTCCCCCGTTGCGATCTGACCGGCTTCCATCTTCCAGGTAAGCGCCGCACGCAGGCTCGGGAAGGAGTCGTTGTAGTCGTATCCAGCATCGGGTAAAAACGGGTAACCGGCACTTAAAGGCGTTGTAGTGTCGCCACCAGAAATACTGCTCCGTGGTGCTGGCCTTTGCGTGGGGGCGCAACACGGCAACTACCCGCTCAAAACGGTTGGTCCTCTACCTCTTATTCACCGTCGCTTTCCTCGCGGCCTAACCCGGCCGGAATATCCGTTGCCAGAAAAAGGCCTCGCGGCCGGTTCGAGGCGCATCCCTCCTCCGAAGCAGCACGCTCAAGTATCGTCACAAGCCCCGAGCGCTTCGCGTTCGGCGATGTCCAAATTCCGACAATGTCGGATACAGTCAGATCTACTGGATTGCGTTTGAATGGTTTTCTCATTTGGCACAGTACATGCGGGTCATCCGCAAAACACGTGACCGACCAACAAGAATTCGCATGATCACCTTACCACAACATACAGCCGCCTCGGAACAATCATTTGGCCCCTGATCGCCCGCCCCGGCACCACAACCGGAGTCATCGATGTTCTGACGGGCTGCCCTAGGATACCTGCTGCGACAGGGCTTGCCCTGGTGACGACCACTCCGGCTCCGCCGGTTACCGACGAGGGCAACGTGACGGATTTCCTGCTTTTCAACGGCATGGAGGTGGCTGTCATTCCCGACCACCGAAGCGAGCGACAAATTCTATCTCAACGCCGAGCAAGAGCTGGTGTTCGCCGATGAAGACAGCCCGGCCTTCATGGCAGGCGCATTCGAGTTCCTGTCCGCGCTGTGGCTCGATGAAGAAAAGGTGAGGCAGGCATTCCAGTCCGGCAAGGGCGTCGGGTGGCACGATCATAGCGCGTGTCTGTTTCGCGGTACGGAACGGTTCTTCCGTCCAGGCTACAATGCCAATCTGATCGACTCCTGGCTGCCGGCCTTGGAGGGCGTCGTCGAGAAGCTCGAACGCGGCGTGGACGTCGCGGATGTTGGATGCGGTCATGGTGCATCGACCGTGCTCATGGCACAGGCCTTCCCCAATTCGCGCTTCGTCGGCTTCGACTATCATGCCCCTTCGATTGAGCGCGCCCGCAAGGCGGCCGAGGTAGCCGGCGTCGGCGTCAACACGCGGTTCGACGTCGCGGCCGCCAAGAGCTATCCCGGAACCTATGACCTCGTCACATTCTTCGATTGCCTTCACGACATGGGCGACCCGACGGGCGCCGCCACCCATGTCCACGGATCGCTCAAGCCGGATGGCACGTGGATGATCGTCGAGCCGTTCGCGCATGATCATCTGGCGGCGAACCTCAATCCCGTCGGACGCGTTTACTATGCCGCTTCCACGTTCGTGTGCACGCCCGCGTCCGTGTCGCAGGAAGTCGGGCTCGCGCTTGGAGCCCAGGCCGGTGAGGCGAGGCTGCGCAAGGTGGTGACCGGTGGCGGCTTCAAGCGATTGCGTCGCGCCGCGGAGACACCGTTCAACATGGTGCTGGAGGCCCGCCCTTAGCGTGGCCGTCGCCAGAAATTGCAGCTCATCGCATTTGATGAAGATCACCGCCAAAATCCGGACGCATCGGGCTTTTCAAGGCGTCTGGGTTCACGCAGAGGTCGCTGCCGAGCCGCCTTCTCTAAACCACTGAAGTCGATGTCCGGCGGCAGATTCTTTCCCTCTCTGCGGCCACAAGGCGAGCAGCCTCGCTGTAGGCGTCTTCCCGCCCAGTGCTTTCTCGACCCGCCGCGGTGGGCTGATCGTCTCGGATCGTCATCAAAGCGGTGGACGCCGGTGCGAAGTCTGGGCATGGAGATCGGCACCTCCGAGGTCGAGCGGATCTGCTAAAAGCGCCAGGAGCGGCACGCGACCAGTGGCCTATTTACGACACGATGGGCTTCCACCTTCGCAATACGCTCGGTGAGTGTCATCTGGATAGCCTCATCGTGTTTGCAGCTTCACGACGCCTTACGACGCAACGCCGTTTGGTATCCAAGCCATTGGTGGATTTCAGCGGCTATACGCTCGGCATGCGCGGTGACTTCGGGAATTCCCATCAATTCGCCAACGCTGCCGCGCGCCAGCGGCCCGCTGACGAAAATGCTGTCGGTCGGTCGGCCGGAAGTGCTGACCGCACGGCCTTGGCTGTCGGTCGCCAGGCCAAGGCCAATCGGGTCTAGCCGGACCAGTCCCATTCGCCCGAGATCGGCAATTGCTGTGTTGGTCCGGAAAATATCGGCATGCGCCGGCCCGGTCGTGACGACCACCCTGTCGAACGTCTCGGTTGTCTGAGTGGGTTGGCGCCTTGGCCGCAGCGTGACCCGAATGCGCCCGTCGACCTGCTCGGCGCCGACGATCGATGCGGCGCGATAGGCGAGCATGCCTTCGGCAACGCGGCGATCGAGCACGTCCGCGACCTGTGGCGCGATGCGGAAGCGATGCACATCCCACAGCGTGCGCAAATGGCGCACGAGGCGGCGTTGCTCGTCGAGCGGCAGGGCCTGCCAGATGATTTGTCCCTGACGTCGGACGGCATCGAGCACCGGGTGCCAGTCTTCGCCCCGACGCTTGGCATCTAGGATCGTGGCCCGGATGCGTCTGAGCATCACTGTTGCGCTGCGTGAAGGCAGACTGATGAAATCACCAATCGGGTCGCCCGGGAGCACCGCGTGGCTGCGCGAACGATAACCATGACGTGACAGCGCGACGATGCGGCTACGATGCCCATTGCGGTCCAGCGTGGCAATGATATCCGCCGACGTCAATCCAGTGCCGACTACGAGCACTTGGTCGTCGCGGCCGATCGCTTGCAGCCCTCCGAGATCATAGGGATTGGCCACCAGCCGGGCAGCAGCAGCCACAGACCGCAGGGCCGATGGCAAGGCCGGTGGCGGATGCGTCGCCGCAATCACTAGGGCGTCGGCTGCGAGCGTCCTTCCATCAGCGAGAATCAGGATGTAGCCCTGGCCACTAAGCTCGACTGACGCGACGGCGGACCTGACATGACGGATCACTTTGCCGAACAGAAAGGGTTGGAGATAAGATTCCACGTAGCGCCCGAAAACGCGTCGTTGTGGGTAGAGTGCTCCATTTGCGGCAATAGCCTCGGCATCGTCGAGAATCGCGCCGGTCTGCTCCAGCCAATCGGCAAAGTGGCTGTCCTGGCCGGAGATCAGCGTCATTCTCGACGCCGGCACATTGATGCGGTGTGAAGGATCGGCCGTCGAGTAGGCCAGACCATAGCCGAGCCCCTCTCTGGGCTCGACGACCACGATATCGGCAGCACCGGCGGGCAGCAGCCGCGCAAGATGAAACGCGGTCGCCGCACCGGAAAAGCCGCCACCGATGATGGCTACGACCGGTCCCCTGCCCAAGTCTCTGGCGCTCAAGACTGACTCGCGCGCAGTGCCGAAGGCCGATGGTCGCCGGCCACCGTTTCGCCGAACGGTCCCATGTTCACTGCCGTCGGGCGCGTCGAGATTTCATGATCGAGCGGCAACAACGGCAACACCAGTTCGCCAAACCGATAGGCCTCCTCCAGATGCGGATAGCCGGACAGGATAAAGCTATCGATGCCAATGCGCCGGTATTCGTCGATCCGTTCCGCAACTGTCGCCGCATCGCCGACCAGGGCGGTGCCGGCGCCGCCGCGCACCAGGCCAACGCCAGCCCACAGGTTCGGACTGATTTCGAGCTTGTCGCGGCGGCCGCCATGAAGCCGGCTCATGCGCGACTGGCCGACGGAATCCATGCGCGCGAAAACCTTCTGCGCCTCGGTTATCGTGTTGTCGTCCAGGCGGCTGATCAGGCGGTCGGTCGGCCCAGGCCTCATGATTGGTCTCGCGGACGATGACATGCAGCCGGATGCCGAAGGTCACCTGGCGCCCGGCTTTCTCGGCAAGACCGCGCACATGGGCAATCTTTGCCGCGACGTCCGCCGGCGGTTCGCCCCAGGTCAAATATTTGTCGATCTGTTCGGCGGCGACCGCGTTAGCGGCATCGGACGAGCCGCCGAAATAGAGCGGCGGATGTGGCGTCTGCACGGGCGGAAACAGTAGGCGACCGTCCTCGATACGGAAGTGCTTGCCTGCGAACGCTACGGTCTCGCCGCGAAGCACCGCCTTGTAGATGTCGAGGAATTCCCGCGTCACCTCATAGCGCTCGTCATGGCTGAGGAAGATGCCGTCGCCCTTGTTCTCGACCGGATCCCCGCCGGTGACGACGTTGATGAGCAGCCGTCCGCTGGAAATGCGGTCGAGCGTCGAGGTCATGCGCGCGGCTAGCGTCGGCGATTGCAGGCCCGGCCGGACGGCGACAAGGAAGCGAAGCCGCTGCGTCAGCGGTGCCAGCGCCGACGCCACGACCCAGCTATCTTCGCAACTGCGTCCTGTCGGCAGCAGCGCGCCATAGTAGCCGATGGCATCGGCGGCTTTCGCGACTTGGGTGAGATAGGGCAAGTCGACCGCCCTGCCCCCCTCTGAGGTGCCGAGATAGCGGCTGTCGCCATGAGTCGGCAGAAACCACAGGACCTTGATCCTGTCGGGAGTGGCAATGCTCATGAATGGTCCTCTGTGATTTGGAGGCGCTTCGCTCAGCTCCAGGCATGGAGCGGCGGATTTACGTCGTTGAGGTAGTAGTTGCCGAGGATCGCGTATTTCCAGCGCACCGGATCGTGCAGCGTGTGGGTGCGGGCGTTGCGCCAGTGCCGGTGGAGATTGTGCTCGGCCAGCGTCGGGCGTGTGCCGGCGAG
>NZ_RZOI01001390.1:0-463 GCF_004022645.1 Mesorhizobium sp. M4A.F.Ca.ET.020.02.1.1
ACCCAATGCGGGGACGATTATAAGCGTCAACAGAAGCGAGACGGCTACCGAAGCGCAAGCAACGGCGGCGGACTTCAGAAATAGGCGATTCATCGCTGACTCCCCACAGAACCGCCTCTGTGCCAGCAAGCGCTGAAGGTGACCTTTCGGCGATGGCTAAAATTTGAAACGACGCGCCATTTCATCGAAAGCGACGCGCATAAGTTGTGGATAAATCCCAGCCAGAGATTTTGTTTCGTGCCATAAGGAGCGCATGACGACGCAGCCAGACCCCGCCCGCTTCGCCCACGTCACCGACTGGGTGTTCGATCTCGACAACACGCTCTATCCGCACCATTCGAACCTGTTCGCGCAGATCGACGTGAAGATGACTGCCTATGTGGGCGAGCTCCTGACGTTGCCGCGCGACGAGGCGCGCAAGCTGCAGAAGGAACTCTACCAGCAGTATGGAACGACGCTGAAC
>NZ_RZOI01001391.1:0-462 GCF_004022645.1 Mesorhizobium sp. M4A.F.Ca.ET.020.02.1.1
GTCGTACCAGGTCTCCGGCTTCCACAGATCCGAGCGCATGAAGGCCTTGGCGCAATGCATGTAGGCGGCCTTGACCGACACCACGATGACGCTCTGCGGCTCCTTGCCGTCGACGGCCAGCCGCCCGCGCAGGCCGGCATCGACGGTGATGCGGGCGTCGCCGTTGACGCGCAGCGTCTCGTTCATGCCGGGAATGAGGAACAACAGCCCGACCGAGGGATTGCGGACGATGTTCTCCAGCGTGTCCAGCCGGTTGTTGCCGGGCCGGTCGGGGATGGCGATGGTCGCGTCGTCGAGGATGGCGGCGAAGCCGGGCTTGTCGCCTTTCGGCGTTACGTCGGCATTGCCGGCGCCGTCGGAGGAGCCGATCAGCACGAAGGGGCTCTTGCCGATAAAGGAGCGGCAATGGCCGTCAAGCGCCTTCAGTTCCTTGCGGATGGGGCCATCGGTCGGTCGGGGCGT
>NZ_RZOI01001392.1:0-462 GCF_004022645.1 Mesorhizobium sp. M4A.F.Ca.ET.020.02.1.1
GTTAACGTGCGCGCTGGGGTGCTTCAAACGCTCTTGCGTTTGATGCCGATCGAGCGGCCGGCGCGCTCCGGCATCGGCAGCGCGGCGTGGGCAGCGCGCATCTCCTCGACCCTGGCAAGAACGTCGGCCGGGAAGGGCGCCACTTTCGGCCCGGACATGTCGACATGCAGCGAAAGCGTCTCGGAGGTGGCGGCCAGCCAGCCGTCGACATGGCGGATCTCCTGATAGGCTCTCAGACGCTTTTCGTCATGGTCGATGAGCTGGAAGGAGACCTGGACCTTGTGCTCCAGATGCAGCTCCTGCACGTAGCAGACATGGACTTCCGCCGTGTAGATGGTGAGGCGGCGCTCCTTGGCGTAGTTCGGCCCCATGCCCAGCATCTCGAAGGCGTCGTCCGAGCAGCGGTCGAACAGCACGTTGTAATAGGCCATGTTGAGATGGCCGTTATAGTCGATCCAGTCC
>NZ_RZOI01001393.1:0-460 GCF_004022645.1 Mesorhizobium sp. M4A.F.Ca.ET.020.02.1.1
GAGCTCGAGCTCCTGGTGCATGTGCTGGAGAAGGCCAAATCGTCGCCCAGCCGGCTTTCCGCCTATGCGCTGGAGCAGGTCACGCATGCGGTGGTCGACGGCAAGGGACCTTTGATGCTGGGCTGCCAACTGGTTCCGGGACTGGTGGCCAAGGCCGAGGTCGCTCTGTTGCGCCGCATTCTCTACGCCTATGGCGGCGACGGCAACATCGCGATCACCCGCGCCGAGGCGGACGTGCTGTTCAGGATCAATGAGAGCACCGCGGCGGCCAGCAACGACCCGTCCTGGAACGAGCTGTTCGTCAAGGCGATCGCCAATTTCGTCATGTGTTCGGCCGGATACGAGGCGCCGACGCGCGAGGTGGCGCTGCGCCAGGAGAATTTCCTCGATGATGCCGAGCCCGGAATCGGTGGCTTTTTCGGCCGCATGGTATCGGGCGGCCTCGCCGGCATCATGGAAG
>NZ_RZOI01001394.1:0-460 GCF_004022645.1 Mesorhizobium sp. M4A.F.Ca.ET.020.02.1.1
GGGCGTGCACGCCAAGACGCTCGGCCATCCCAACCACAAGGTCGCGCAGACCCGCACCAGCGCCATCCTCGACTACGGCGACACGGTGCGCTGCGCGCTCTCGATCAACCACGACCACAAATTCGGCCGCCGCCACCAGGCCTGCGAGTTTCGCATCTGCGGCACCGAGGGCGCGGCCTATGTCAAGCTCGGCCTCAATCTCGATTACCCGCGCGGCGAGCCGGACATTCTGGAAATCCAGCCGAAAGGCGGGTCGGAGTGGGTCACCGTGCCGCTCGCCGGCGAATGGTTTCCCGATGCCTTTGTCGGCCGCATGGCCAATGTCCAGCGCTTCGCCTCCGGCGAAGATGCTGAGCTGGTGAGTTCCGTCGAGGACGCCTGGCACACCATGGCGCTGGTCGAGGCCGCCTATAAATCGAGCGCCGCGCCGGCGACGCCGCTGGCCGCGATGCCATAAGGC
>NZ_RZOI01001395.1:0-457 GCF_004022645.1 Mesorhizobium sp. M4A.F.Ca.ET.020.02.1.1
AACCAGGATACGGCGTGTCTCCGCCACGGTGATCTCCTCGCAATGGATCTGATGTTATGCCCGCTTGCGGCCCGGCAGACTCTGCCGCCCGAAAAGCCGTTCGCTGATATCGCGCGCCGCGGCCGCGACGCTGACGCCATGGCGTTCGATGTCGCCCTTTTGAATCCGCACCCTCGGTGCCGCGACGGCGATGGTGCCGATGGCGAAACCGTCGGCGCCGAGGATGGGGGCGGCAACGCTCATCACGCCCTCCTCGAAGCCTTGCGTTCCTGTCGAGTGCCCGCGTGCACGGGCGACGGCGATGTGCTCGGCGAGCGTTGCCGCGTCGCAGATCGTGCATGGCGTGAAGGCCGGCAAAGGCCCGGCCAGGACGCCGTTACGAATGTGCTCCTCAGTGAAGGCCAGGAAGGCGATGCCGGAGGCCGTCGCATGCATCGGCAGCACATCGCCTGGCTGC
>NZ_RZOI01001396.1:0-457 GCF_004022645.1 Mesorhizobium sp. M4A.F.Ca.ET.020.02.1.1
AAGCAGCGGCTCGCCGTCGGCGGTGACGGCGCAGATGCAGCGGCTGGAGGAGATCGTCGGCGAGCCGCTGCTTGCTCCCCAAGGCCGCGGGCGCGGCCTGACGCCCGCCGGCGAGGATCTGGTCGGCCATGCCCGACGCATCCTCGCCGTCCACACCGAGGCCTGGCTGGCGCTGAAGGGCGCGCGTGCCGGCGGCCGCGTTGCCATCGGCACGACGCAGGATTTTGCCGATCGTGGCCTGCCGGAGCTGCTGCGCTCCTTCGCCGTCAGCCATCCGCGCGTCAGGATCGAATTGCGCGTCGGCCGCTCGGCCGAGCTTGCACAGGCACTGCAGGCCGGCCAGCTCGATCTCGCGATCACCATGCGCCAGGCCCCGGCATCGGACGAGGTCGCGGTGATCGGCGAGCCGATGCGCTGGCTCTGCTCGCAAAAAGGGCTGGCTGCGCGCGAAGAGGAG
>NZ_RZOI01001397.1:0-456 GCF_004022645.1 Mesorhizobium sp. M4A.F.Ca.ET.020.02.1.1
CTTTTTGTCCGGACTAGGCAGGTCGGCGCAAACTTCCGCGCGCCTGGTCGAGCCGCACCGGCTGGTCGGGGATGGTGACGGCGAAGACGGTGCGGCCGCCGATCGATTCGACCAGCTCGACCGTGCCGCCATGGGCGCGGATCAGCTCGTAGGCGATGGCCAGACCAAGGCCGGTGCCGCCGCTGCGCGCCGAGCCGCGGAAGGCGGCGAACAGGTTCTCGCGCGCTTTCGGCGGCAGGCCGGGGCCGGTGTCGGTGACGACGATGCGGCTGACGCTGCCCAGGCGCTCGGCCGAGACGGCCAGCCTGCGCACCACAGCGCTTTCGGTGTCGGCCGCCATCGCCTGCACGGCGTTGCGGCAGAGATTGGTGAGCACGCGGAACAGCTGGTCGGAATCGGCATCGACCTCGAAGGCGTGCTCGACGCCGTTGACGAATTCGATGCCCTCCTCGATGT
>NZ_RZOI01001398.1:0-456 GCF_004022645.1 Mesorhizobium sp. M4A.F.Ca.ET.020.02.1.1
GGCTTGATCTCTTCCTTCTTGACGATCTTGTCCATGAACATGGCGATAGCCGCGGCCTGGGCGTAGAGCGGCTGTTCGACTTCGACGTTGAGCCAGCCCTTGCGGATCAGGTCGAGACCGACCGGTGCGCCGTTCGAGCTCATCATCATGACGTCGCCGGGCTTCTTGCCGGCAGCCTCGAGCGAGGCGACGCCGGCGACCGAGAGATGCGCGGCATGGCTGAAGATCAGGTCGATGTCGGGATTGGCGAGCATCTGGTCGGCAACGATGGTGCCGGCGTTGCTGGCTTCCCACTGCATGGCCGGAAGCGAGATGATCTTGACGTCCGGGAACGCCTTCATCTTCTCCTCGAACCCCTTCTGGATGTCGAGCGTGTAGGGATCGCCGGGGTCGCCGAGCACCTGCAGGATCTTGCCCTTCACCGCGCCGTTCTTCGCCTTCAGGAGCTTCTCGGCC
>NZ_RZOI01001399.1:0-455 GCF_004022645.1 Mesorhizobium sp. M4A.F.Ca.ET.020.02.1.1
GTGTTTCTATGTCGGCGCTCTCGGCAGCAGGAAGACGCACGCCAAGCGCGTGGAACGCCTGCTGGCGCTCGGTGCCAGCGCCGACCAGATCGCCCGCATCCATGCGCCGATCGGCCTCGATATCGGCGCGGCAAGTCCGGCCGAGATCGCCGTCGCGGTGCTGGCGCAGACCATCCACGCCTTCCGTTCGCGCGGCCTCGAAGCAAAAGGCGCCGTGGCGTGAAATTCGGTCCCGTTCCGATCGATGAGGCCGAGGGCGCGGTGCTGGCGCACGCCACAGAGGCCGGAGAGCGGCGCTTTCGCAAGGCGCACAGGCTGAGCGCCGATGATCTGTCGGTGCTGAAAGCGGCCGGCATTTCCGAGGTGGTCGCGGCCGTGCTGGCGCCCGACGATCTCGGCGAGGACGCGGCGGCGGAACGGATCGCCGCCGGCATGAGCCATCGTAACGTGGAGGC
>NZ_RZOI01000139.1:0-10514 GCF_004022645.1 Mesorhizobium sp. M4A.F.Ca.ET.020.02.1.1
TCTGACGAAGAAGCCCTATAATGTCGTCGCCGTTGCTCTTGCGAACAAGATGGCGCGGATCGTTTGGGCGCTGATGACTACGGGCAGCGCTTCGCAACTTCGCCGGCAGCGTGACGTAGTCGCAGAGGAGACGCAGAGATTGGTGAGGTGCTGATGGTTTGATGGTGGACGGTCGAACCGGGATCGGACAAACCCGCTCAGTGGGTGCCGCTCAAAAAGCGCGTTGACCTGTCTGGGATCCGATCCGCGGACTTCATCAGGGCCAGCGGCATGAACAGGCCGCACTCAAAGGCCGAATACATGCCTGCACCCGACCGACCTGTCATCAATGTCAGAAAGCCCTTGCCACGCGGAGGCCGTCCATACATGCCACTGAACTTTCATCCAGTGGCGATTAGAGCCTCGGCCGTTTCTGTTACGCCGTATGGCGCGATTTGAGCAACCGGCGGAGACGCGAAGCCTTCATTGAGCGCAGCGTCGGAGCCGGTTGCGGCGAGGGTTCCGGCGAAGGCCGCCGGGGTCAGGTAGCCGAGCGAGGAATGCGGCCTCGCGGTGTTGAAGTCCTGCCTCCATTCGGCAATGGCACTGCGGGCGTGGTCGAGGCCGAAGAACAGGCTCTCGTTCAACAGCTCGTCGCGCATACGGCCGTTGAAAGGTTTCGACGCATCCGTATCCGGCATGGTTGTTCTCGGTGCCATCGTTTGTTCGGTCGTCAGGGTTGGCTAAGCTTGGCGGATCCGGGCCACGGGGCACCAGGAGCACGCAAGTGCGGGCAGGCCATCGTATGCAGATGAACTGCGAGTTCGAGCACATTATCTGGCCGCCCCAACGACTCGCCCGGATGCGCTGCGAGCGCGGATCCGTATTGTCGTGTTGCCCGCAGGCTCCCTGTTCGTGACCAACGATGGAGGGAACCGTGCGTATTATCGGCATGGACATACATCGCGTAGCCGCCGAGGTTGTGTCGTTGCTTGATGGCGAAATCGTCAAGCTCGGCCGCGCACAAATGCTACGCAATAAGCTCGAGGAGTTCGCCAGAAGGGAACTCACCCACGATGATCATGTGGTGATCGAGGCGACCGGCAATGCTGCGGCCGTCGCTGAAGTGCTATCGCCGTACGTGGATCGGATCGTGATCGCCAATCCCAAGCAGGTGCATATGATCGCGCACGCGAAGGTGAAGACTGACGCGATCGACGCCACTGTCCTTGCGAAGCTCTACGCCTCGGGCTTTCTGCCGGAGGTCTGGGTTCCGGATCCGGGGACCCTTGCGCTCCGAAGACAGATCACCAGGCGGACACAACTGGTTCGCCAGCGTTCGCGGCTGAAGAACCTGATCCAGTCAATCCTCCACGCCCACCTGATCCCGCCGTGTCCGCATGGGAACCTCGTCGGGATCAGCGGGCGCAAATGGCTGACGAGGCAAATATTGCCTGCGGATGAGCGCGCCGCCATCGAGCGCCACCTCGGCTTGATTAACCAGATCAACGAGGCGTTGACGGTGGTCGAGGCGGATACATTTATGCAACTGGAATCGTCGTCGGCGATGTCGTGAACCCTTGCACGGACGGGGCGGACCATACATTTTTTGAAAGAAGCTCGCGCAATGCCGAGGCTTCGAGTATGTGGTCGGCGAGCAGCTTCTTCAGCTTCGCGTTCTCGTCTTCCAAGGCTTTCAGCCGTTTGGCATCGGAGACGTCCATCCCGCCATACTTCGCCTTCCAGTTATACAGCGTCGCCTCGGAGATCCCATGCTTGCGCGCCAGGTCGCCCGCCTTTGCTCCCGCCTCATGCTCACGCAGCTCTTCCGTAAACCGCTTTCTCTTCATCAGTCCGTCCTTCAATCGAGGCCGGACTCTAATCTCAGATGGAGGAAACTACTCGTGGCAGGTCAAGTTCGAACAACTGTTGGGATTGAGCGATATCATCAGTCATATCGAGGAATAGGCCTAACTCGAACGCAATCCGCGGGAGTTCCATGATCTCTCCTTCAGTTGCGTCCTCATTGATGCACAGTTTGCTCCAGCCCAGCATCGCAACATACGTAATCAGCGGGAATCTGAGCCGGGGCTCCTTCCGCCACCTGGAGACGGACCTTCAAGAGTCGTGCCAGCCTGGGAGCGAAGCTTTTTCTTCGTTGTCAATCGACTGGGGCCAGGTACCCGGGAGGCGAACCGAACAGCACTGTGTCGGGGAGCGCACAATCCGACAGTGGAGCATTCGATTGCCGGATATGGGCAGGGAAGTATCCGCAGCGCCTTTTTAAATCATCACCTCGGTCCCGGTCATGTGAGCGGCCACGTAGCCCAGGACTGATAACATAATTATAAACCAAGTCTCTAAGCGGAATAAAGCCGTCGATCCAGATATCTATACTCCCAACGCGCTTCGCACCTGGAACGACAAGAAAAATATACTGCAACTGATCCTCAGCTGATCGAGGCAACGTGTTCACCACGTGATGGTCGCCAAACAAGCTCCGCTTATGGCGTAGAGAAGAACAAACTCGCTGTTCAATCGCATTTCTTTCCACTCTCCGTCGGGTTGGCGAGACCGTGACGATCGCGTTCGCCTGACTCCCGACAGACTTCTTACCAGGTTCAGTAATCTGCAGAAGTTTTTCTGAGACTCTTTCCGCTCAGTTGGCACGACTTTTGAACCTCACCGTAGCGAGGCGGCAGGAGCTGCCCACCGAAATTGATGTGTTGTGGGTGATGCCGGCAATCCGAGTTTTCTCATTCAACTTCCTGGGGGACCGAGCGTGTTGATGCGCCGCGCTTTAAAATCATGAAACGTTTCCCCGTCCATGGACGCGGCGCCACTGGTCGCGACGTACTCGCCTTCACTGTCCGCCACTGGAGCCGGCAGCCGGTGCGGCTCGCGATCATCATGGCTGCGATGCTTGCCTCCACGCTGGCTGACGTGCTGATGCCGGTCTATTCAGGTCGTCTCATCGATGCTGTTGCAGGTGGCGCTGCTGTGGCAGCACCAGCCTGGCATTCGGCCCTTGCAGCCTTCTCTGTACCGATTGCGCTTGCGCTCGCTGCCATTGCCATGCGCCACATCGCCTTCATTGGTCTGAACGACCTTTTGCTGAAGATGATGTCCGATGTCGCGAACGAAGCGTTCTATCATGTCCAGCGCTTTTCGACAGACTGGCATGCGAACAGCTTCGCCGGCTCGACAGTGCGCAAGATAACGCGCGGCATGGGGGCGCTCGACCCCCTAAACAGCACAATATTGGTCGCGCTGTTCCCGTCCTTTATCATCTTGGTAGGTTCGACGGCGCTGCTCGGCTGGCACTGGCTGGTCATGGGGCTGATCTTTGCTTGCGGCTCTCTGATCTATCTTGCGTTTTCGATTTCGCTGTCGCTCAGCTATGTCGCGCCGGCGGCGAGCCTTGCCAACCAATGGGACACAAAGCTCGGCGGCGCGCTTGCGGACGCGGTCAGTTGCAACGCTGTGGTCAAAGGCTTCGGCGCCGAGGTCCGCGAAGACGCGCGCCTTGCAAATATCATGACCAAATGGCGGCACCGCACGCGCAGGAGTTGGGTGCGGGTAACGATCATCGGCTCAACCCAAGCCGTCACTTTGGTTGCGCTCAGGGTAGCGGTGATCGGATATGCCTTGCTTCTGTGGTCGCATGGAGAGGCAACGCCGGGCGAGATTGCCTATGTTCTCACCTCCTTCGTCGTCTTACAGGGCTATCTGCGTGATGCTGGCATGCATGTACGCAACGTGCAGCGCTCGGTTAATGAGATGGAAGAACTGGTGGCCATCCACAATCAGCAGCTGGATGTTGCGGATCGTCCAGAGGCCAAGCCGATCCGGATCACGGCGGGCCACATCGATTTCCAGAAAGTCCACTTCCGCTACGCCAACCATCCCCTGCCGCTCTATAGCGAATGTTCGCTGTCGATTGAAGCTGGCGAAAGGGTTGGGTTGGTTGGACCCTCCGGTTCCGGCAAGACAACATTCGTGAAGCTCATCCAGAGACTCTACGACCTGAGCGGCGGCCGGATACTGATAGACGGCCAGGACGTCTCCGAGGTGACCCAAGAGTCGCTTCGTTCGCAGATCGCGATCGTGCAGCAGGAGCCGATCCTGTTTCACAGGTCACTTGCCGAGAATATCGCCTATGGCCGGCCTGGCGCGAGCCAGGCCGAGATCGAGCAAGCGGCACGGCTGGCCAGTGCGCACGACTTCATCGCGCCCCTGCCGAAGGGCTATCGGACCTTGGTCGGCGAAAGGGGTTTGAAGCTCTCAGGCGGCGAACGCCAGCGGGTGGCGATCGCGCGCGCCTTCCTGGCAAACGCGCCGATCCTCATCCTAGACGAGGCGACGTCAAGCCTCGATTCGGAATCCGAGGTGCTCATTCAAGAAGCGATGGATCGGCTGATGGTTGGTCGGACCACGCTTGTCATCGCACACCGGCTGTCGACGGTCCGCG
Source organism: Mesorhizobium sp. M4A.F.Ca.ET.020.02.1.1 (assembly GCF_004022645.1). NCBI lineage: Bacteria > Pseudomonadati > Pseudomonadota > Alphaproteobacteria > Hyphomicrobiales > Phyllobacteriaceae > Mesorhizobium > Mesorhizobium sp. M4A.F.Ca.ET.020.02.1.1. The sequence continues at coordinate 4,451 of NZ_RZOI01000139.1, forward strand.
CGCTCGATCGTCTGCTCGTCTTCGACCGCGGCCGCATTGTCGAGGACGGCGATCATGCGGCGCTGGTCGGTATCGATGGTGGCATTTACCGCCGCCTATATGAACGGCAGGCATTGGAACTAGCGAAAGGTCTTGCCTGATCGCCAACCGGGTTGCGCGATGCGCCGAGCCGTTGCCGGAGAGGCGTGTGGCAGTGAGGCCTTACCGACGAGCGGGGGGCGTTACGGCCGGCAAAACCACCACGGCCGGAACTGTCCGCCGAGCGGGCGGGCGGGAATGCACCACGTCTAAGCTTCGGCCAATGCGCGCAGTTACACGCCGGCACCGAATTGTCGCGCCTCACGGCGAACGCACCAAAAGGGCGGCAATGTCGGCGGTCATTTGGGTCCGGGAAGTGTGCGCCCCTCGCCGTTACCCGCATTTCGCCAAAGAAAGCGAAGTCAACGCACATTGAAGAGGGCGGTGCTTCCCGGCCGGCTGGGAGCCCTGTCGCTGGCCCAACCTGCCGCACGCCAGCACGTCAACGCATCAAACTCCCTTCGGTTCGCAAAGGCGTCCCTCGCAGACCCGGAAGCGCAGGAGCTCCGACCGCAGTCTTCGCTCAACTCTCGCCATCTGCTCCGGGGGATTGGATTCCATTCCCTTGCTAGCACAGTGGCAGCTGAGCACGAACTCGCCGGCCTCGTGTCTTTCGATTACGGCCAACGGGCTTAGGAAGAAATTGGTTTCGCCGGCCCTCTGCAGAGCGAATGAACAGTTCTACAGATCATCGACGTTCGCGAAAAAGAGCACGCGGCCGAAGTAGCAGGCCTGAAGCAGCAGCGAACAGGCCAGCGTCGTGACGACTGCCAGGCGGAGCGAATCCAAAGCGAAGTAAACCATCGACGCATTGCTGCACAGGAGCAGCCCTACGAGCCGACAAAAAGATATGAAGTGCACGCCGTTCCCCTGGTTTTTCGCCAGATCATGTTGCGAGCTCGTCGGCCGCAACATGCGTCTGGCAGTTCTTGGGGCAGACGCGGCCGCAGGCTCCGCAGCCGATGCAGCGGCCGGCATCATCGACAACCATGATCATGCGATTGAGCTTGCCGTCGAAATCGTCGTCCTCGTCATCGCAGCGACCGAGGATTTCACCCGCATCATCAACGCCGTGAAGATGCATGACATCGCGCGAGCAGACTTTGAAACAACGGCAGCAGCCGATGCAGGTCTTGCTATCGATGGAGGTCAGGTACGACGGCATCCAAATGGAGCACGGGTGGTTAATGTGCGCATCATCCTAAATTCTTCATTGAAGCGAGTTCTCTCTTGGCAACATCCAACTCGGCATAAACGGCGTGGGTTTTCTCGGCGACTTCCTGTATGTCGGCCCACTTGCCCGGCAGACCCTCGACAAGGTCCTGCAATGCCATCTTGGCAATAGCTGCACGCAACTGGAGCTTTCGGACTTTATTCCTCATCTTATCTAGGTCTGACATAGATCCTTCCTGGAACAATGGTTTTCTTGATGCGCGCCATCTCGGGCTAGGCTTCAATGGCTGCAGTCGCATCGTCGACCAGTTTCGTACCGGCCTCAGCAAGTTTGCGGAAAGTCTCGAAGCCGAACCGGTGGACGTCTCGACAGAACGCCCAACCGCCGGAAGCCCCCACGGGTTTCATTTCTATTGTCGGCGATGTCGACACGCCGGAGCGCTCCTCGATCGCAAGCGCCACGGCCGTGTAAAACATGTCGAGCCTCCACAGCGCGTCAGGATCGGGATCGCCGCCAAAGGGTACCGCACGTTGCTGTTGCTTGGTGATGATGAACTCGGCCAGCAGCTCGGCATCCGAATGGCCCTCCCATAAGCCGAAGGAATCCTGAGTACGGATGAGCCGCAGGAGGCATTTGACAAACGGGGAACCAAGGGCCTCGTCGTCCTTGTTGACAGCAGGGCCACCCGGTGCATGAGGCATTTCGTTGTTCCTCATTTCAGTCTTCGTCTTCGAAGGACGATCTCTTTTTCTGCGATGCCTGGTTCGGGCCCACTTGCGTGGCCGACGAATGGCTTGGGCGGGCCAACCCCACCCAAGAATGCCCCGTGGCCGACCTCGACATGTCCACGAGTGCGAGACCTACGGCGAGAATTCGCGGCGCACATCGTCTGCGCCGCGATCCGACCGGTGGTCAACGCAATTGAAATCCAACCTGCCGCAAGCCGCCCGCCCTTGCTGCATCGACATACTTGCTGCGAAGCGAGCCTCGATGGGCGGATTGGGCAGTGTTCAATTCCAATTGTCATCCCTTCGCGATTCTTGCTCAGGAAGTGACTGCGTTTTGAGTTTCGGGTGCCTTGTTTTGCGGAGCCACACAAAGATCTGCATGACAGGCAGGCTCACCCGTGTAGTTGGCCAGTGCTTGGAGCAACGGGGTGAGATAGTGCTGTTTGGTGTGGTCCGGCATTGGCTCCGGGCGGTCCAGCGATTTGATTGCCACCTCTATCAACTCGACCGCGCGATCCTTGTGGCCGCTCTCGTAATAATACTGAGCGACCGGGATGTACCAATGGAATTTAAGGGGCCCGTCGCCTTGCGGAGGATTAAGTTCCAGGATCTGTTCCGAGAGCTCGTTGCCCATCGCAAAGCGCTCCGCATGCGGAAGATGGGAATTGTCCATCGTGGGATCGAAGAGTTGGTTCAGCGCCATGACCATCCAAGACACCGCCTCGGACGTTTTGTCGATCGCGTCCTCGACCAATTCTCGCATGACCGGCATGCCGGTCTTGATGTCGCGCAGCTTGTGAAGCAGAAGATCCGCATGAATCTGCCGGAACTCACAAGAGTCTGGCATCAAGGCGAGGCCTTCTTCGATGGCCAAGAGCGCCGCCGTCCAATCCTCGGCCTGCATCGCCGGCTCAAGTTTGGCGTATATCGGCCGGGTAAGCGACATTTCGCGCGCTGCAAGTTGGTTATGCGCGATGCGCTTTGCATCGGCGGCTTTCGCTTCATAGCTGCTGCGCCAGCTGCCGTTAAGGACTTTCGGCAAAACGTCATCGAGTTCCGCCGGGTGGCCAATAAAAGCGATGTGGCCGTCGCGGTCGACCACGAACGAGGTGGGAATCCCAATCGAAGAGCTGGGATCCATCCAGAGCTCGTTCATTTCGCCAATGTAATCGAACCCGATACGATAATTCAGATTCGGGAACTTCTCGGTCAGCCAGGCATCCACCTTAGTACGTGCCTCGTCCGCGGTTGCAGCCCGTTCGCCAGCTGCAACTCCGATAATCTCAAATCCGCTGTCTTCATATTTCTCCTGCAGTTCAATCAAATGGGGCATGGCCGTCACACATGGTCCGCACCAAGTCGCCCAAAATTCAACGAGGTAGACCTTGCCGGGCCGAAAGTTCGTGAGGGGCTCGCCACGCAGCCAGTTCTCCACTTTGATCGGAGGAGCCGGGGATCCCATACGCAGTTCCATGATGTTCTTATCCAAAGCTACCCACACCTTTCGTGGCTTTTATGCGTAGTTGGTTTCTCTGTCAGAATCGCAACACACGGATCAGGAAGCCATCGCTCGTCTTGCGCGTTTGCATGCGATTCAGCCCTCTCACCGTGTTGCCGCACATCAAGCAGCAATGGGCGTGCCAACCCCTCTCAGCTCCGGTAAGCGGCGGGGAATGCTTTGAAAATTCTCCACGAGCCCAAACACGGCCGATAGTCGTGAACCTGACATGTCTTCTGCCGCTGTCGGGTTTCGCCCTCTTGAGCCAGCCGCTTTAGGACAGGTGAGAGCTTGGATGGCTCGTCTGTCATTAGACTGGCCGGCGTCCTCGAGCAGTGGCACTTTGGCGCCGGGTCGAAAGTGCGGGGGGCTTGGTCCTCGTGCCGCCACCGCCGCGTGTGGATCCTTGCCTCGTGGACATAAATCACCACGCGGCTGCCAAGTCGGCGGCATTGGGCTCAATCAGCGCGGCGTTGAGTCCCGACAGCACGTAATGCTGCACCGATGTATCGGATGCCCTTCGCTGCCTCCACTTCTGCAGCCAGGCGTCGAGCGACGCTACCTGCCCACGTTCGAGCGCGACTGCAGTAATCTGCGCCGCAGGATAGCCAGCCGCCATTAGAAGGTACTTGGGTCGGATAGGCATTCTGCCAGCAAATGAGGTCCGCTGTATTTCCTCGCGATGGATCACAGGCGTTGTCGGGTGATCGGGCACTATGCAAGGCGCGTCACGCTGACTAGCGCCTCGAACCACACCGGTAAAGACGGCGAGGGTAACAGGACGGATATCGCAAGATCCCTTGAAATGGCTCGTTCCCCCGGCGGAGCGCGTCCAGCTCACCTTGCGGGCGTACCAGCGCCGAATGGGTACGCACGACGTCAACCTGCCTTTGGGCCCAGAGCCTCCTTGCCCTAGCCGCATGGCCGCGGCTGGTCGAGAATTTCTGCTCGTCGAGCAGTAGAACTCTTTCACATGATGGCGAATGCGCGGCGTCCAGTGGGAGAACACCTCGGCATAAAGAGCGTTACTTCCCGGGCCGACGGTGGTGAAGCATAGCGCCCCGGTCGGAGCTATTTGCCTGAGGGGCGGAGGTCCTCTTGCGCAAAAGAACGAGACGTCCTCCCAATCCGCAAGCGGTCCTGTTCGGCGCTATCCGATGTCCGACAACGTCGGAGGCGTAACGTAGCTGAGCAAGATCTATCGCTTTGCCTCGAACGATTCTCATTTGGCATGGCGCGTGCGCGTTGATCCGCAAACCCCGCCATGAGGCGAAATCGGAGCTGGCCGCCACTCCACTTCCTCCTACCACGAGAGCAGACGGGAAGCAGCGCCTTCAAATGAGGAACAAAATCACTTTACCTCGAATCTTGCCTCTCGACCACAACCGGACCCATGGAACCGCGTCCGCGACCATACAATGAGTGCGCCCCGAGGCAATTGCCCAGCGCAAAATGGCTACGCGCGATCACGCCATGCATCCAGGCTAACGAAGGCACCTCGGAGAGCCTCGCCGCCATCATCGAGACCTATCTAAGCCCACTTGAGCCAGCACAAAGGAATTTCAAACATGCACCAAGATACCGTCCGTGGGAGAGCTTTCGCCATGCCCCTGACCAGCCCGGCCTACCCACCCGGCCCATATCGCTTCAGCAACCGGGAGTATCTGATCATCACATATCGCACCGATCCGCAAAAACTGCGCGACCTTGTGCCGGAGCCGCTTCAGGTGTGCGAGCCTCTGGTCAAATTCGAGTTCATTCGCATGCCGGACTCGACGGGCTTCGGCGACTACACGGAAAGCGGACAGGTCATCCCTGTCTCCTTCTGCGGCCGCATGGGGAGCTACACCCACTGCATGTTTCTCGACGACCATCCGCCGACAGCGGGCGGACGCGAGTTGTGGGGCTTTCCCAAGAAGCTCGCCAGCCCAACGCTCCGAACAGAGACGGACACGCTTGTTGGCACGCTGGACTACGGCCCGGTCCGCGTCGCGACGGGTACGATGGGCTACAAGCACCGGGCCGCGGACCTTGCGAGCGTTAAGGCCTCGCTCGCCGACCCGAACTTCCTCCTCAAAATCATCCCGCATGTCGACGGCACGCCGCGCATCTGCGAACTCGTGGAATACCACCTGGAGGACATCGATCTGAGAGGCGCCTGGACCGGCCCGGCAGCCCTGAACCTCTGGTCGCATGCGCTTGCCCCCGTCGCCGAACTGCCGGTGCTGGAAGTAGTCTCGGCCGTACACCTCGTCGCCGATCTCACGCTCGCGCTCGGGAAGGTCGTCCACGACTATCTCGCGGAAGCCGAGCCTCGCCATCGGAAAGGAAGAAACCATGAACTTTCCCAATGATATTTTATTGAACCAGCGCGACGGGGAGCCGGTGGCCGGCTTATCGACAAGGTGGCGGTGATCGCCGAAGCCGCGAGCGGGGTCGGCAAGGAAAGCGCGGTTCGCCCGCGAGGGAGCAAGAGTGGTCCGCGGATCTTGATCACAGCGAAGTCCAACAACGGCGTCCGGGATCGATCGATTGACGAAAAATGGTTGCCAGGGTGAGAGGCAGGTGGAACGCGGCTGATGCAGG
>NZ_RZOI01000013.1:0-25955 GCF_004022645.1 Mesorhizobium sp. M4A.F.Ca.ET.020.02.1.1
CTATCCTACGGAAGCCGCCGATCCCGACGCGCTGGTCGCGCTCGCCGACCGGCATATGTATGTCGGCAAGAAGGAAGGCCGTGGCCGGCTGGTCACTTCCGACCAATTGGCGCTGGAGCAGCCCGGGGCCGGCGGCGGCCAGTCGTCACGCCGCCAGCGCCGCATCGCCTAGCTCCGACGGGCGCGGCATCCATCGAGCAGGACGGATCGGCCGCAAACCTTCCCCCGCGAGGCAGGGGAAGGCAAGGCATTTGAAGGCGTGGCGACACCCTACTCCCGGTCGCGGCAGGCGAGATAGGCGCGCTTCCAGAAGCGCCAGCCGGTCACCTTCCACTTCCAGAATTCATAGCCGCGGCCGCCATGGTCGGACGCACACGATGGTCACCCCGCCCCAGCCCCAGGCGTGGTGCTTGTGGTGGCCATGGTGGTGGCCGCCAATGGCCATTGCAGACCTGGTCGAGGTTGGGGCTGGCCGCCGCTCTCGCCGCGCTCGGACGCCCGGAGGAAGCCGGGGCCGTCATCGCCGAAGCAACGCGCATCGACCAAGGTCTGACGGTCGCCTCGTTCGACGCGGTCGTGGGCCAGGTCCCGGACGGTCTGCGCGAGCGGGTCTGTTCGGCACTTAGACAGGCCGGGTGAGCTGAAAAGACAAAGGCCCGCAACGACGTGCTGCGGGCCCTTCTTGCAAAGATTGTAGAACCGGTCAGAACGAGCGCTGGAAGCGAAGGATGCCGCCGATGCTGTTTTCCTTGTCGGCTTTGGTCCAGTTGGTGACGGTATCTTCGCCGACATGCAGATAGTCGACTTCGGCCGTGACCTTGAGGCCCTTGACGATTTCATAGGCAATGTTCGCCGCGACGCCGAAGTTCTTGCCTTCGTCGTAGGAGAGCTGGGCGTTGAACGAGGTCTTCTCGTTGATGGTGTAGGTACCGCCGCCCCAGATCGCCCAGTTGCCGCTCCACTGCTTGTAGAAGCCGCGACCATGCGCGTCGATGACGTTGCCTGCGTCATCGTTGAGGTTGTCGTCGGTGCCGTAGCCGCCCATGATGAACAGCGACAGGTTGTCCATCGGCTTGACGTCGAGACGAACCTTGCCGGCCACTTCCTCGTAGTTGCTGTCATAGGCGACGACGCCGGTGATGGCGCCCCAGCCCTGCGTGTACTTCACGCCACCGACGACATGCGGAACATAGCTGTCGATCGTGCCGACGACGCCAGAGCCCTCTTCGAGAGAGACCACGGCCGAGAAGCCGTTGCCGGCGTCGAAGTAGTACTGGACGACGTTGGTGTCGAAATCGCCGTACGGAACCAGCGTATCCTGGATGACGTTGCCGGCGTAGCCGATGAACGAATCGAACGCCGATTCGTCCTTACCGACGCGCAGACCACCGAGCTGGATCGAGGCGAACTTCACCGAGACGCCCTTGTCGACGGCGGGATTGCCGGAGGCGAGGGTGCCATAGCCGTTGCTGTTGCCGAAGTTGAAGCGCATTTCGGTGTAGGTCTTCAAGGTGCCGAGCTCGGTTTCCTGGCCGGTCCAGGTCTTGAAGGTGAAGCGGGCATTCTTCTTCCAGGTGTCCTGCTGGTCACCGTCCTGGTGGTCGAAGGACTTCGCGCCGTCGAACGAGCCGACGTCGCCCATGCCGATGTCGTAGCGGACATAGCCGCCGATGCGAAGGCAGGTTTCGGTGCCGGGGATGTAGAAGTAGCCCGAGCCGTAGACGTCGCAGATCTTGACGTATTCGGCCGGCTCCGGCTCGGCGACGACGACCGCGTCGGCGGCGCGCGCACCGGAAACTGCGATCAGGGCCGCAGCTGAGCCGAGAAGAAGGCTCTTGATGTTCATTTTCTGAATCTCCAGTCAAAAGTTAAAACGGGTTTGATCTCTTGAAAGGCAGCGTTGCCGCCCCCTGTCCCCACGGTTGAAAAAGACGCGCATCGCGCCGCTTCTTCGCGCTCCACATGACCCATGTCGCAGCGCGGTTCAACAGAGATTGTGTCATAAAAGCGGCTTTTGGAATCTTGGAAAAGTATTGTTGCGTAAATACCACGAATATATTGTCGAAATTGGCACAAATGGCACAAGTTGTACAAACGAAACGTAACTATAGATTTACACAACCTGGGATACATCCAACGATGACTGTTCCATGAAATACCATTAGCCGACTAGTTAATGACGCGGCAACCGCCGTTTAACTAATTGATTTGAAAGAAAAAAATCAAACTCGCGAGCCGTTGGGATTGCTGGTCGGCGAAAAGTCGCGTGCGGCCAGCATGACTTCGTGCACCCTGTCGTGCTTGAGCATTTCAAGGGGAGTGCGACCATCGAGATCGGGCGAAGGGCGGGTCAGCCAGAACCATGCCAGCCTCGGATTGGCGATCACCGCCAGCAGCTCTCTGACCCCGCGGCCGGCCTGCCGTCGACGAACTGGGCCAGCGGAAAGACATGCTTGCGGCCACCCTTGCGCAAGGCAATGACCTCGTTTCGCCGTTGCCAGCGATGCAGGGTCGAGCGCGGTATGCGGAAATTCTCTTCCAGATAGGTCGATCCTGCGACTTCGCCCGCCCAATCCTCGATCAGCACGGATTGTAGATCGTTGGTTCGCTGGCGCTCGCGCGGCGACGGGGGCTTCCCGGTCGCGGATGCCGGCACCGGGTGCTCATCCGCCCCACCGGCGTCTGCCGTGCTACGGCCGGCGTCTGCCGTGCCGCCACGCGCGGCCTTGTTGGCGGTCATGCTGAAGAACGCGGAAGCAAGCGCGGTCCAATCGCCTTTGAGGGAGCCGATCGCGAGCCGCTGTGTTTGCGGCAGGAAGGGAAAGGCGGCGGCGAAACCGCCGGCGATGGCGCTGGCTGAAGCCAGCGCTTGCGGATCGAGGAGCACGCCGTGCTGGGCCAGTGCCTGCTGCACCGCCTCGGCGACGAGGCCCGCCAAGGCATCCTGCGATGTCCCATCCGTCGGATTTTGAAATCTGGTCATGTGTCTGTCTTGCGGGCCACGCGCTCTCCTCCCCAGCTGCGGCCGATTGAAATGGCTACAGCAGGAAGCAAAAATGGCAGCAACGACAAACACAGCGACCCGACAGGTTGCTGTCTTGCATTTTTTTGCACCCCAACTGGACATCCCGAAATGTCAGTCGCGGGACGCCTCGGTTTGCGTGTAGGTGCGCTCTATGACAGGCGCGCGACAGTTGGCGTCGTTCGACGCGCCCAATGCAATGAAGGCTAAAGCAGCCCCGCCAATTGGGCCGCGCTGCGCAAATTCTGCCTTGGGCGCGGCCCGATCTGTTGGATCACCAGCCCGGCCGCCAGCGAGCCGAGGTCGCCGCATTCCTTGAGGCTGCGTCCTGCGGTGTAGCCGTAGAGGAAGCCGGCGGCATAGAGGTCGCCGGCGCCGGTGGTGTCGACCAGTTCGCGGATCGTCGTCGCATTGATGGTGACGGTCTCGTCGCCACGCACGATGACCGAGCCCTTTTCGGAGCGGGTGACGGCGGCGATCTTGCAATCCTTGCGGATCGCTTCCAGCGCGTCCTCGAAGGACGAGGTCTGGTAGAGCGACTTGATCTCGTGGCTGTTGGCGAAGACGATGTCGACGGTGCCCGAGCGCATCAGGTCGAGGAACTCGTCGCGGTAGCGGTCGACGCAGAAGGAATCCGACAATGTCATCGACACTTCGCGCCCGGCGGCATGCGCCAGTCTTGCCGTCTGCCGGATCGCTTCCTTGGCGCGCGGCGGGTCCCACAGATAGCCCTCGAAATAGGTGACCGCGGCGCCGGAGGCCTTGTCGGCCTCGACATCTTCCGGGCCAAGCTCGACGCAGGCGCCGAGATAGGTGTTCATCGAGCGCTCGCCGTCCGGCGTGACGAAGATCATCGATCGCGCCGTCGGCGGCTGGCCCTGGAGCGGCTTGGTGTCGAACGCGACGCCCTGGGCCTGGATGTCGTGGGTGTAGATTTCGCCGAGCGGGTCGTTGGAGACTTTGCCAAAGAAGGCGGCGCGGCCGCCGAAGCTCGCAACGCCAGCCGCCGTGTTGCCGGCGCTGCCGCCGGAGGCCTCGATCGCCGGGCCCATGCGGCTGTAGAGCAGTTCGGCGCGCCTGGTGTCGATCAGGTTCATCGCGCCCTTGATGATGCCGTTGGTCTCGAGGAAGGCCTCGTCGCACTGGGCGATGATGTCGACAATGGCATTGCCGATGCAAAGCACGTCATAATCCGGCATCAATCTCTCCGCCTTGGAACCTGCCGGCTTTCTGCCACGCCGGCCGGGCGCGGGTCTAGCGAGTTGCCGCCCTTTTGCCTACCCCGAAAATCGGCATCGGGTTCCGCCATGCCGGTCAATGGCCGCGCCTATTCGCCGGCTGTTGCAGCCATCGCATAAAACTGGACCATATCGGCCGTGATGACGACGGCTATGGTTGCATCCGGATCGAAACATTTCCGCCTTGCCGTCGGCTAGAAGCGATCCGAGCGAAGTTTCTGAGAGCACGAACCAGCAATGCCCGCAAAGACCGACATGACCACCGAACTGTCGCTGCTTGCCGTGCTGGCGCTGCTATGGGGCGCGTCCTATACCTTCATCAAGGTACGCGTCGAGACGATCCCGCCGGTGACCTTCATCGCCGCCCGCACCCTGATCGCCGGCGCCATCCTGCTGGCGATCATCCGCTGGCGCGGCCTCGCCATGCCGAGGGACGCCGCAACCTGGCGTCGCTTCGCCTTCCAGGCCTGCCTGAACAGCGTCGTGCCCTTCACCCTGATCGCCGCCGCCGAGCGCTCCATTGATGCCGGCCTCGCCACCATCCTCAACGCCACCTCGCCGATCTTCACCTTCCTCCTGACCGCGCTGATCACCCGCCACGAGCCGGTGACGCTGCGCAAGCTGGTCGGCGTCGGCGCCGGCATCGCTGGCATCTGCCTCATCGTCGGCACGGAGGCGCTCGGCGGTCTCGGCCATCAGCTGTGGGCGCAGCTTGCCGTCGTCGCCGCTACCGTCAGCTATGCGGGCGCGGCCATTTTCGGGCGCAACTTCAGAGGGCTTGACCCAATGCTGCCGGCCGCCGGCTCGATGATCTGCGGCGCGGCGATCCTGATTCCGTTGAGCCTTGTTTTCGACCGGCCCTGGACGCTCTCGCCATCGACCGCGTCGATCCTCGCCCTGATCGGACTTTCAGTCTTCTCGACCGCGCTCGCCTTCTCGATCTTCTTCCGCCTTATCCACACGCTGGGCTCGGTCGGCACCACATCGCAGGCCTATCTGCGCGTGCCGATAGGCGTCGGCATCGGCGCTCTCTTCCTTGGCGAGAGCCTCGGTCCGACGGCCTGGCTCGGCATGGGTTTCGTCGTTGTCGGCGTCGCGGCGATGACCATCCCCGCCCGGCAGACGAAACTTGCGCAATAGTTGCGCTGCTCGACAAGGGTGCCTATCTCGGAAGCGTCTTAGTCAATGAGGGGTTGGAGACGCCGTGATCCTCGACGCCGCTCGCGCCGCTGCCAGCCGGCTGTTCTCGCCCGAATTCCGTTCCGTCTTCCTGAAGACGCTGGGGCTGACCCTGCTGGCGCTGGTGGCCTTTTGGTTCGGCATCGAGAGCCTGCTCGAATGGCTGGCCTGGCCGTGGCTGCAGAGGCTTCTGCCTGGGCTGCCGTCATGGGCCGGATGGCTGGGCGCCATTGTCGCCGGCATCGTCCTGGCGATGGGGATGGCGCTGGTTGTCGCGCCGGTGACGGCGATCATCGCCGGCCTGTTCCTCGACGACGTCGCCGAAGTGGTCGAGCGCACCGATTATCCGGACGGCCCGCCCGGCCGTCCCGTGCCGGCGCTGCACTCGCTGGTGCTGGCGATAAAATTCTTTGGCGTCGTTGTTCTCGGCAACATCATCGCCCTGCTGCTGCTCCTGGTGCCGGGCATTAACATCGCCGCCTTCTTCATCGTCAACGGCTATCTGCTCGGGCGCGAGTTCTTCGAATTCGCCGCCATGCGCTTCCGCCCGGAGGCCGAAGCTAAGGCCTTGCGCCGGAAGTATGCCGGCACCGTGTTCCTGGCCGGGCTGGTCATCGCCGCTTTCCTGGCCGTTCCGGTCGTCAACCTGCTGACGCCGCTCTTCGCCGCCGCCATGATGGTGCATCTGCACAAGGCGGTGTCAGCGCGCCGGCCAGGATGACCTTTTCGGTCAGTCGCCGTTCTTGCCGAACAGCGCTTGCAGCTTGCCGAACGGCATGGCGGCGCGGGTGAAGCCGAAGGTGCCGTCCTGCTGGATCTCGCGCGCCGCGGTCTCCAGCATGCCGAAGGCGAAATTGGTCAGCCAGGGCCCGAGCGAGATGCGCTTGACACCCGCCTGGGCGAGGTCGGCGACGGCGAAGCCCGGCCGCGCCATGACGTTGACCGGCTTGGTCACCGACGAGCAGACGATCCGCACCGTCTCGACGTCGCTCAAGCCCGGCGCGTAGAGCACGTCGGCTCCGGCCTGCTCGAAGGCCTGCAGCCGCTTGATCGTGTCATCGATATCGGACCGGCCCCACAGGAAATTCTCGGCCCGCGCGGTGAAGACGAAATCGTGCTTCAGCGCCCGCGCCGCCTCGACAGCGGCGGCGACGCGTTCTACGGCGTGCGAAAAATCATAGATCGGCTTCTCCCGATCGCCAGTGTGGTCCTCAATCGAGCAGCCGGCAAGGCCGGCCGCCTCGGCCGCGAAAACGGTCTCTGCCGCCTGTTCGGGGCTGTCGCCCTTGCCACGTTCGAGATCGGCCGAAACTGGAAGAGCGGTCGCCGCCGTCACCTCGCGGCAGTGATGGATCATCGCGTCGAACGTCACCGCGCCGTCGGGCAGGCCGCGCGAAAAGGCAAAGCCGGCGCTGGTCGTCGCCAGCGCCTTGAATCCGAAGGAGGCGAGAAGCTTTGTCGTGCCGATATCCCAGGGATTGGGCATGACGAAGGTCGAGGCGTGCAGGTCGCGAAAGATCTTGCCCTTGTCCATGGATGCTTCCCTCATATGTGGACTTGTGAAGCGGAGTCTAGCGCGACGATTTCAACCGGGCAAACGAATGCGCCTGGCTCAGAAGCGTTTCTCGTTCTCTGCTGACAGACGCTCGAACGCCTTGGAACTAGGCACGTAGCGCGACGCCTTCTTGCTCCAGCGATAGGTCACAGAGATCTTGTGCGACGAAGCCTTGGGCTGCTCGTCTTCGCAGTCTTCGCCCGGCACCGTGGCGTCGGTCACCGTCGCCTTGATCGCCGCATAGCGCCGGCCGTCCGCGAGCGTCTTGAAGGCAAGATCCTGCGTCCGCTTGTAGCAGTAGTTTTCATCGAACGTGTTGATGGTGTCGACCAGCTCGAAGCGGTCGCTGCGGACCATGAGCAGCAACGTGCTGACATAGCCCTGGTTCGAATTGAAATGCGTGCTGGTGATGACGACGGCGTCATCGCCGGCGCTGATCGAAAGCCTGGCCGGTTCGCGAAAAAATGTGCTTCGATCGGTGGCGACATTGACCGCGTCGAGCAATTCCGGCTTGCCGCCGAGGTCGTAGAGCGCCAGCACAGCGAAACCCTCGGCGCTGTCGGAGGCTTGCCCGAGGTCGAACAGCATCGTCAGCCGTTCCTTGCCGCCGGCTTTGATATCGAGGACGGCGGCGCTCGACAGGTCGCCGGTCGAAGGCGGCGCCTCGTCATCAGCGTCACCGCTGATGGGGCGGATCTTGATCGGCGAAGTGCCGGCGAGAACGGGGACAACCAAGTTGGCAAGGTCGAGATAGGTGACGTCCGGATGGCTAGGGACGGCGCTGCTCAGTTCCGGGAAGCTTGCGGTCTGCGCGTCTGCCGTCGCCCAAATCCAGGGCAAGAGCAGGCAAGCGAGAATGAAGCGAAACAAAATGGAGATCATATGTGCGGGCGCCCCTCGAGAGAGCCTACGCTAGAGCAATTCGAGGAAAAGGGTGAAGCGGTTTTCCGTCCGGATTGCGTCGAAACAAAAGAGGGAGTGGTTCTGCGTTTCCATCACCGATCAACCACTCCAGCGCGGAGTCTTGAAACGCAAAGCCAGGCCCCAAGGCTGAAAACCGGCTCAGCCGATCGGCACCAGCCCGGCCAGCGCGCGCATGTCGTCGAACAGGATGCCGCCGGCCTCTTCCAGACCATGCGGGTCGGAATAGGGATCGGCGTGGTAGGAGAAGACGCGCATTCCGGCGGCGATGCCGGCCTCAGTGCCGGCGACGCTGTCCTCGATGACGATGCAGTCGGCCGGCGCGAAGCCCATCGTCTTTGCCGCGTGGAGGAACAGGTCCGGAAACGGCTTGCCGCGCCCGACCATGGTCGACGAAAACATGGCTTGCTCGAACAACGGCAGCAGCCCGGTCTGGCCGAGCGTGATGTGCATCTTCGACACCCGCGCCGATGAGGCGACGCAGTAGGCGATGCCGGCGTCGCGGACCTTCTCGATGAAGTCGCGCACATAAGGGATTGCCTCGACGCCATGCGCGAAGAGGTCCGGCAGGCCGGCGTTCCAGCGATCGACGAAGTCGGCGCCGAGCCTGATCTCGGTCGCCGCTTCGATCTCTTTCTGCACCGAGGCCATGCTGCGGCCGGAGACATGCTTGCGGCAATATTCGAAGGTGGTAGCGAAGCCGGCGCCGCTCAGCCATTCGGCGAGGCGCCGGTTGGCAAGGTTCTCGGTGTCGACCAGGACCCCGTCGCAGTCGAAGATGACCAGCTTTGGTACAGACATCAGGCCGTGCCGGTCGACCCGAAGCCGCCCGCCCCGCGCGCCGTGCCGCCAGCGAGCGAGCGCTCCTCGATCGCCACTTGCGTCACCGCGGCAAAGACGATCTGGGCGATGCGCATGCCGCGCGTCACCGCGAAGTCCTCGTCGCCGAGATTGACCAGCAGCACCTTGACCTCGCCGCGATAATCGCTGTCGATGGTGCCGGGTGAATTGAGAACGGTAAGGCCGTGCTTGAAGGCAAGACCGGAGCGCGGCCGGACCTGGCCTTCCATGCCTTCCGGGATTTCCACGATCAGCCCGGTCGGCACCAGCGCGCGTTTCCCGGGCAGGATGAGCAGCGGCCGGTCATCCGGTACCGCGGCGCGCAAATCCATGCCGGCGGCGCCTGAGCTTTCATAGGCCGGCAGCGGCAGGCCTTCGCCATGCGGAAGCCTGACGAAACCGACGGAGGGGCCGATGACGGGGGAGGGATAGACAGCTGTGCGCATGAGCCCATTCCTATCGGCGCGAGTGCCGGAAAGGTCAACCCGGCCGCAACGCTATCAACGCCTTTCTTTCGAGGCGGTTCCTCCTCAGCGCAGTTCCACCGGCACGACCGTCGTTTCCTTGATCTCCTCCATGACGAAGGAGGCCGAGACATCCGACAGCGCCACCTTGGCGATCAGCCGCTGGTAGAGCCGGTCATAGGCCTTCACGTCGGCGACGCGGGCTCTCAGCACATAATCGAGATCGCCCGACATGCGGTAGACCCCGGTGATCTCGGCAAAGCCGGTCACCGCCGCGCGGAATTTCTGCAGCCAGTCCGGATCGTGGTTGGAGGTGCGGACCAGGATGAACACGGAGAGGCCGAGCCCGAGCTTGTCGGCATCGACCAGCGCCACCCGCCCGGTGATGACGCCGTCCTCCTCCAGCCGCTTGACCCGCCGCCAGCAGGCATTGCGCGACAGCGCCACCCGCTCCGACAGCTGATCGACCGACAACGTGCCGTCGCGCTGCAGCTCCGCCAGCAATCTTCGATCGATTTCATCGATTTCTATGGTCATCATGGGATGAATGTCCCAAATTATTGCTCATCGCAAGGACAATTTGGGATCGATGAACCTTTGACCCGTGGCACGATACCCAGCATCGGGGCTCATCCCGGCAGGAGGGATCACCATGACGACGTTTTCGAAGCTGTTCACCTCTCACCCGGCCAAGGTGGGCGAGACCTATTTCAGCCACATGGCCTTCGCCGCTTGGTTCTGCTCGCGCCTGTCGATGGCCGCGGCCGCAGCGCTCGTTCACGCTTTCTTGCCATTTCTGTTCGAGACTACCGCCAGCCGAATCGTCCGCGAGCTCTATGAGCGGACACACAACAGAGGCTCGCACGCGGTCAAGGAGCCCAAGGCTCTGATGGACCGCGCCTAGCAACGGTGGAATGCGATGTGCCGGTGGGCGGCCTATTTTGGTGAAGCGGTCTTCCTCGAAGACATCATCACCGCGCCCTGCCATTCGCTGATCGCGCAGAGCCACTGCGCCCAGGAAGCCAAGTCGCCGACCAATGGCGACGGCTTCGGCCTTGCCTGGTATGGCGGCCGGGCCGAGCCGGGCCTCTACCGCGACATCCTGCCGGCCTGGTCGGATCCCAATCTGAAGAGCCTGTGCCGGCAGATCAAATCCGGCCTGTTCCTGGCCCACGTCCGTGCCTCGACCGGCGGCGCCACCAGCCGCATGAACTGCCATCCGTTCATCTCTGGCCGCTGGTCGTTCATGCACAACGGGCAGATCGGCGGCTTCGAGAAGATCCGCCGCGCGCTGGAGAACTCGCTTTCCGATGCGGTCTTCGACCAGCGCGAGGGAACGACGGATTCGGAACTGTTCTTCCTGCTTATGATCGATGAGGGGCTGTCCGACGACCCGCAAGGGGCGGTGTCGCGCGCCACCAGCCGCGTCATCGAGGCTTCGCGCCGCGCCGGTCTCGAGCCTGCCCTGAAGCTCACCGCCGCCTTCTCCGATGGCCAGGCGCTCTATGCAGTGCGCTACGCCACCGATGATCATGCGCCGACGCTCTACACCTCCGCCTTCCGTAACGGGGCGGGTCGCTGCATTGTCTCCGAACCCTTCGACCGCGACGGCGGCGACTGGCAGGCGATCCCGCCGTCGAGCTTCGTCACCATGACCGGAGATGGCGCCGGCATTCGGCCTTTTGCCCCTGCAGCGAACAAGCTGGCGCTGGCCGGCTGAGCACGATCGCAATCCGTCGAGAGCGGTGATCCCAAGGTCCGGGTCAGAGGCGGCCGGCGGATTGCCGGCGTCTTTCCGACGGCTTCGGGCAAAGGATCAGCAAAACATAAGCGCGGCGTAAGGACGCCAAACCGGCCTCCTGTCATCCATGGCGCCTCACCGGCGGCGAATGGCTTTCATTCGCGGCCACGGTTGGATGCGCGAAAGAGGATGGCGCAACAATGTGCAGATGGGCTGCCTATCTCGGCGAAGCGATCTTCCTGGAAGAGATCGTCACCGCACCTTCACACTCGCTGATCGTTCAGAGCCGCGACGCGCGGGAGGCGAAATCGCCGACCAATGCCGACGGCTTCGGTCTGGCCTGGTATGGCGGCCGGCCCGAGCCTGGGCTCTATCGCGATATTCTGCCGGCCTGGTCAGACCCTAATCTGAAAAGCCTGTGCCAGCAGATCAGATCCGGCCTTTTCCTGGCCCATGTCCGCGCCTCGACCGGTGGCGGCACCAGCCGCGTGAACTGCCACCCGTTCATTTCCGGCCGCTGGTCGTTCATGCATAACGGCCAGATCCACGGCTTCGAAAGGATACGCCGCGGACTGGAGAACTCGCTTTCGGACGCCGTCTACGACCGGCGCTCGGGCAGCACCGATTCCGAGCTGTTCTTCCTGCTGATGATCGACGAGGGCCTGTCGCGCGACCCGCATGGCGCGGCAACGCGCGCCGCCAATCGCGTGCTCGACGCCTCGCGCCGCGCCGGTCTGGACCCGGCGCTGAAGCTCACCGCCGCCTTCTCGGACGGCAAGGCGCTCTACGCCGTGCGCTACGCCACCGACGATCATGCGCCGACGCTTTACACCTCGGCCTTTGGCAGGGGCCGCTGCATCGTCTCGGAGCCCTTCGACCGCGAAGGCGGCGAGTGGCAGACGATCCCGCCATCGAGCTTCGTCACCATTGCACGCGATGGCATGGTCGTTCGGCCCTTTACTCCGGCTCTGGCGGAGCTGGCGCTGGCCGGCTGAGCCATCCCGCCGCGAATGCCAGCGCAATCCCGATCAAGCGAGGCCGATCCTCGGATGCTGAACTCGGCTTGAAGCCGCGCCACAGTCCGCCATCTTGATCAGCAGGCGCGGCCAGCAAGTCGGAGCATTCGTCATGGACATCGCCTTCGCCTCGACCATCGAGCTCGCCACCGCGATCTCCGCGCGTAGAATCTCGGCCGCCGAGGCGTTGGATGCGCATCTTGCGCAGATCGACAGGGGCAACGGGGCGGTCAACGCCATCGTCACCCTCGACAGGGAAGGGGCTCGCGAGCGCGCCAGGCAGGCGGACGTTGCGCTGGCGCGCGGCGACGCGCTGGGTCCGCTGCACGGCGTGCCCTTCACGCTGAAGGACACGCACGACACGGCCGGCATGAAGACACGGTCGGCTTCCCGCCGTTTGCCGACTATGTGGCGAAAAAGGACAGCCCGGTCGTGGCGCGGCTGAAGGCCGCTGGCGCAATACAGATCGGCAAGACCAATGTCGCGACCATGCTCAGCGACTGGCAATCGGACAATCCACTGTTCGGCCGCACAGGCAACCCCTGGAATCTGTCGCGCACCGCCGGCGGCTCCAGCGGCGGCGCGGCGGCGGCGGTTGCAGCGGGCATGACGCCGTTCGAGATCGGCACCGACATGCAGGATTCCATCCGGCTGCCTGCTGCCTTCTGCGGTGTCTACGGCCTGAAGCCGACCGAGCATCGTGTTTCGCTGGCCGGCGCTTTTCCCGATCCGGGCGGGACGGCGCGCAGCGTCCGGCTGATGTCGTGCCTCGGCCCGCTGGCGCGCAGCGCCGAGGACCTGGCACTGATCTACCGGATCATCGCCGGACCGGACGAAGGCGACACCGACCTTGCGCCGGTGCCGGTCGAGGCTACGGAGACGCCGGACGTCAGTTCGCTGCGCATCACCGTCGCCACGTCCTTCCCTGGCTTTCCGGTGGCTGGCGAGATCACCGCCGCCGTCGAAAAGCTTGGCGAGAAGCTCGGATCGGCAGGCGCCATGGTCGAGGAGGCAAAGTTGCCCAGACTCGATCTGCACGACGATCTGGCCGAGGGCGGCGCGCTGATCGGCATGATGCTGGAGGCCGCGCAGCCGGACCCGCCGGACCAACCGACGCCCGTCTCGCGCTGGTTCGCGGCGCTCGCCCGGCGCGACCGCTCGATTCTCGCCTGGGACAGGTTCTTCGAAAGCTGCTATGCGCTGCTCTGCCCGGTCGCCATGACCACTGCCTTCCCGCATTGCGCGCCGGGAACGGCGATCGAGGTCAACGGCAGAGAGGAAAGCTATTGGATGCTGCCGGCCTATGGCGCGGTGTTCAATTATTCCGGCCATCCGGCGCTGACGATACCCGGCGGGTACGGCAGCGAGGGCCTGCCCATCGGCCTGCAGTTGGTCGGCAGGCGCTGGTCCGAGACGCGGCTGCTCGGCCTCGCGTCAGCGATGGCGCCACTCGCTGGGGGCTTTCGCAGGCCGACCGGCTATTAAGAGAAGCGGCCAAGCCTGTAAGACTGAAGCAATGGATCGCGCTCGCCGTCCAGGATTTCGCGCGCGGCAAAGAGACCGACGGCCGGCGCCAGCGTGATGCCGGAATGCATGACGGCGACATAGAGCCCGTCCACCCCCTCGGCGCGGCCGATGATCGGGAAGCCGTCGACCGGGGTCGGCCGGTAGCCGACCGTGTGGAAATCGAGTTCCAGCCCCTCGGCGCCGCGCAGCATCGCCTTCGTCGCCTTGAACAGCTCGCGCGCCGTGTCCTCCGCATTCTCGCCCGGATCGGCGCCGCCGAAATCCGAGCCGGCGATGATCCGGCCCTCGGCCGTCTGGCGCATGTGCAGCCGCTCGGCCAGCACCAGCCCGTTGAGCAGCCTTTTGTAAGGGCGCGAATGGACGATCAGGCCGGGCGGTGTTTCGATCGGCAGCTTGACCCCGACTGTTTCGGCGATCCCCGGAGCTCCAGCGCCGGCCGCGATCACCACCTCGTCGGCGGTAAGCTGCTCGCCGGACATCTCCACGCCCGTGACCTTGCCATTGGATCGCGCCAGGGCGGTGACGGTTCCGGTTGCCAACTTCGCGCCGCGCCGCTCGGCATCGGCCAGCAGCGCCCTGGTGGCGGCAACCGGCTCGGCGACGCCTTCCTCCGCCACATAGAGCGCAAGCTCCGGAAGCTCGGTAAGATTGGGCTCGATGCGGGCCACCCGATCACGGCCGACGCGCTCGATGCCGTAGCCCCAGGAGGAATGCTCGGCCGCATAGGCCTCCAGCTCGTCCGCCGGCATGTCCCAGCACAGGCCGCCGCACCAGGCGAGCGGCAGGCCGGGCAGATCCTTCGCCAGCCTTGTCCATTCGGCCATGGCGCGCCGGCGCAGCCGGAAATAGGTCTCGGGGTTGCCCCAGCTGGCATTGATCCAGGCAAACGAATTGGGTGTCGCGACGCCACCCGCGCCGCTACCCGAAATCACCGTCACCCGCGCCCCGGCTCCCGTCAGATGCCAGGCGATCGAGGCACCGATGATGCCGGCGCCGATGACGATGACTTCTTTCACGCTGCTCATGCCGGGCTCCATTGGAGTTTCCCGTCATGCCATCGCACCGAGCCAACCTCAAGCGAGAGTCTATGCGCTACCCAAGCGCCTCCCTCTTGGCGCCGGCGAGCAGCCCTTTCAACTCGTCGTACCGCCGCATGAGGCGCGGCGAGTCGACTTTCTTCGCGACCGCGAGCACCGTGCCGAGCTCCAGCTCCGCGCCGGTGCGGTCCCCCAGCTGGATAAGCAGCGCCGCGAGCGAAAGCCTGGCGTCCGCGCAGTTGGTCGGCGAGCCGATCTCGGCCCAGCGCGAGCATGCGGTCTGCAGCTCCCACGCCGCTTCCACAAGGCGATCTTCCCGCATGAACAGTTCCGCCTTGGCCTCGGCAGTCAGCGCCCGGATCGAGGCCATCGGCCAACGTTGCGGCTCGCTTTCCAGTTCGGCGATCACCTGCTTCGCGCGCTCCAGCCGATCGGTCCGCGCCGCCACCTTGGCGAGCGTGGCAAGGACCATGCCGCGCCGCTGCAGGGTTGGCCAGCGGTTCCCAACCAGGGACCGCTCGAGCGCGCTGAAAGCGGCCTCCGCCTGTCCCTGCTCGAGCTGCAGCAGCGCAAGGCCGGGCTGCGGGTCCCAGCCCGCGGCGTGGGACGCGCGATAGGCTGTTTCTGCCTCGGCGAAATCGCCGGCGGCAAGATGAATGTCACCCAGGACGCGCAGCGCATCGCCAGTGGCCCAAGGCGCGTCGAGCGCAAGCTGGTCGAGCGCGGCACGCACCAGCGTCTCCGCCTCTTTCAGCGTGCCATGGACGCCGAGCACCTCGGCCCGATGCAGCCGGCACGAGCCTGTGAGTTCCTCCAGCCCGTGTCCTCTGCACCAACCCTCGTAGCTGAGGGTCCATTGGTTGGCTCTCGCCCAGTCGCCGAAATTTCGGCAGGCCCAGAGAATGTTGCAGTAGAGGATACCGCCGACGATTGGGTCGACATCGCTGGAGAGACCAAGCGCTGCGGCAAAATCCTGGTCTTCCTGCCCGGACCTTGTTTCCCCAAGGCAAAGCTTGAAGAAGCCGCGATAGATGAGACCGAGCGACTCGACGACCGGATCCTCGAGCTGCTTGCCGACCTCGAAAGCCTGCTCGGCGAGCGCAAGCGCGTGCTCCGGCTCGGCTTCCGCGCCCTTGATGCGCGCGCCCATCCAGCACCAGAGGCCATGCTCCCTGCTCTCGGTGGCGCCATCGATCAACTGCGCGGCTCGCTTATGCCAGCCGTTGGCGGCGGCAAGCTCTCCTCTTTCCAGATGGATCATGGCAAGGGTGATTGCCGGAGAAGCCGCGCGCAGGCGTTCGCCGGCGACGCCGTACTCCGTCACCGCGCGCGCCAGGAGCGGAATGGCTTCCGCCGGCCGTCCCATGCACTCCAGTGCCAAGGCCCATTCTTCGAGATCGGCCGTCAACAACTCGTCGGTGGCGTCTGCTTCGGCGAAGGAGGCCGCGGCCTCACGCCATTTTCTGGCCGCAACGGCCGCGCGTGCCAAAAGGATTGGCGAGCCGGGGCTCGAAGGCTTGCTCACCTGGCCGGCCGGAACGATCTTGTTTTCCGGAGCGGCAGGTGAATCCAGGTAGATCCGGTAGCCAAACCGGGGCAGGTTGCGCAGCGCCGTTTCAATTCCGCCCTGGCGAAGGATACTGCGAGCGAGACTCGCCACGCGCTGCAGCGAGGCCTCCGTCACCGTGACGCCCGGCCACAGCGTTTCGAGCAGTTCGTCCTTACTCAGCGCCCGCTCCTGATTTCGCAGCAGCATGGCGAGGAAGTCGAAGACCAGCGGCTGCGCCTCGACCTCCCTGCCGGCGAGGCGAAGGGCGCGGGATTCCTCGTTCAGCTCGAAGTCGCCGAAGCAATAGACCCCCATCGGCAGCATTCCCTCCAACGACAATGGGCAAAGGATCAGGAGAAGATAAGCGCGGCGTAAGGACTGTCGGCCGCCCCTCCTGTCATTCTTCCCGTGCCTGGCGAGCCAAGCGGCACTTTAGCCCAGCAAGCCCGGGCATGTCACCGGCAGCGACCTGGTCGGTCGCCCGCCGGCATTTGAACCCAAGATGAGGAGATTACGGAAATGCAGAAGTACATCATCGAACGGGACATTCCCAAGGTCGGCACCTTCGAGCGCGAGCAGCTTCGCGACGCGTCCAAGGCGTCGAACGCCGTGCTCGCCGAACTTGGTCCGGAGATCCAGTGGGTGGAGTCGTTCGTCACCGACGACAAGACCTTCTGCGTCTATCTCGCCAAGGACAAGGCGATCATCCAGCGCCACGCCAAGATGAGCGGCTTCCCGGCGACGAAGATCACGCAGGTGAAGCGCCTGTTCGATCCGACGACGGCGCACGCCAGCGCCTGACGGGGAGGAACGGGTGGTGAAACTCTTCGCAAACCTCGTCCTCGGCCCGGCGCTGTCCGGCGCCATCTGGGCATCCGCGTTCGCCTGCGGCACCGCGGATGCGCATGATACGCCGGATCCGGTGCTGAACCGGTCTCGGGAAATGGCGGCCAGGTACGTCAATATCGAGGTCGCCAAGGCCGAAGGCTACCAGCAACTCTTCGAATGCACGACGCATGACGAGCACGGCACGATGGGGGTCCACTTCATCCATCCGGTCCGTGCCGGCGATGGCAAGCTCGTGCTCAGCGAGCCGGACGTGCTGACCTACGAGCCGGAGCCGGACGGCTCCATGCAGCTCGTCGGCATGGAGTACATCGTCTTCGAGAAGGACTGGAAGGGCAAGGGCGTTCCCGAGTTCCTCGGCCGCACCCTGCAGCGCAAGACGACCGTGGGCGTCCATCCGGTGGAGCCCTACTACGAGCTGCATGTCTGGCACTGGCGGCACAATCCGGCCGGCATGTTCGCCGACTGGAACCCCTATGTGAGCTGCGCCAACGATCAGTCCTGACGCAGCCAAGACCCGGCACCGCATCGGGAGGGTCATTGCATGGCCCTCCCGATCTGCCATCGTTCAAACAGAAGGAAACACGACAATGTCATCCCTTGAAGAACTGGAATTCACCGTCGATCGGCCCTTCGGCTGGCGCTTCTTCGTGACGGCCATCGATCGTTTCGGCGTCGGAGCCTTCGCCCGCATCATCCGCATTCGCAGGGACCGGGCGCGGCTTCACGAATTTCCGGACCACCTGCTGCGCGACATCGGCATTGATCGCTCCGAGATCGCGTTGGTCACCCGCTACGGCAGCAAGGATGGTCGCGGCTGGCTGTGGAACTGATCTGCGCGGCCGATTTCCGGTCGCCTCGGACCGATCGGCCCGAAACTGTCGACAGGCCGGAAAAGCGCTGCTAGAAGCCCGCGCCACAGACAGGATTCCACGACTTGGCAGAAGACATCGAAAACGCGGTATCGCGCCGTCGCACCTTCGCGATCATCGCCCACCCCGACGCCGGCAAGACCACGCTCACCGAAAAGCTGCTCTTGTTCGGCGGCGCCATCCAGCTTGCCGGCGAGGTCAAGGCCAAGAAGGACCGCATCCAGACCCGGTCCGACTGGATGAAGATCGAGCGCGAGCGCGGCATTTCGGTCGTCACCTCGGTGATGACTTTCGAGTATGACGACAATGTCTTCAACCTGCTCGACACGCCCGGTCACGAGGATTTCGCCGACGACACCTACCGCACGCTGTCGGCGGTCGATTCCGCCGTCATGGTCATCGACGCCGCCAAGGGCATCGAGCCGCGCACGCTGAAGCTGTTCGAGGTTTGCCGCCTGCGCGATATCCCGATCATCACCTTCGTCAACAAGATGGACCGCGAGAGCCGCGATCCGTTCGAGATCCTCGACGAGATCGAGCAGAAGCTGGCGCTGGACACCGCCCCGGTCACCTGGCCGATCGGCCGCGGCAAGACCTTTTCGGGCACCTATCACCTGGCGCTGAACGCAGTGCGTAAGAGCGACGACGAGAAGGAGCGCACGCCGGTCAACGGCCCCGATTCCAACCGCGTCGCCGGTCTCCTGCCGGAGAACGAGCGCAACGACTTCATCGAGGAATTGGAGCTGGCGCGCGAGGCCTGCCGCCCGCTCGATATCGACGCCTTCCGCGAGGGCCATCTAACCCCGGTCTATTTCGGCTCGGCACTGCGCAATTTCGGCGTGCGCGACCTGATCGAGGCGCTCGGCGCCTTCGGGCCGCCGCCGCGCGCGCAGGAGGCCGACAGCCGCAAGGTCGAAGCGACCGAGGAGAAGATGACCTCCTTCGTCTTCAAGATCCAGGCCAACATGGATCCCAACCACCGCGACCGCATCGCCTTCGTGCGCGTCTGCTCCGGAAAGCTGGAGCGCGGCATGAAGGCCAAGCTGGTGCGCACCGGCAAGCCGATGAGCCTGTCGGCGCCGCAGTTCTTCTTCGCCCGCACCCGCGTTACCGCCGACGAGGCCTTCGCCGGCGACGTCGTCGGCATCCCCAACCACGGCACGCTGCGCATCGGCGACACACTCACCGAAGGCGAAGAAATCCTGTTCCGCGGCGTGCCCAATTTCGCGCCGGAAATCCTGCGCCGGGTGCGCCTCGGTGATGCCATGAAGGCCAAGAAGCTGAAGGAGGCGCTGCACCAGATGGCCGAGGAGGGCGTCGTGCAGCTGTTCTCGCCCGAGGACGGCTCGCCGGCCATCGTCGGTGTCGTCGGCGCCCTGCAACTCGACGTGCTGAAGGAGCGGCTGAACATCGAGTACACATTGCCGGTCGATTTCGAGATGTCGCGCTTTTCGGTCTGCCGCTGGATCTCGGCCGACGACAGGGCCGAGGTGCAGCGCTTCGTCGAAGCGCATCGCGGCGACATCGCCCGCGATCTCGACAATGATCCGGTCTTCCTCGCCCAGCACACCTTCTCGCTCAACTACGAGGCCGAGCGCTGGAAGGCGATCCGCTTCGCCGCGGTGAAGGACTATCAGGTCCGCGACAAGGCGGCGTGACGGCGGGTCCCTTGGCGCGCCGACACGATGCCAGGCCGGTCACGGTCCCCATATGCGCAAAAACAAATACTTGGAGCAGGTCGACGATTCTGTCGGATGTTCTGGGATTTCCATTGTCATCTGATCGGTCCATAACAACCGCGGTGCATCGCCGAAGCGCGATGCTGTTGTGATGCGAAGGGGAGGTTTCGTGTTTTCGACAACCGGGAGTTCAAACCAGGGGCCCGAAGCAGCAGCCCCGGAAATCCAGCTCCCTCCGCCGCGGTTGCGTTACAAGGTCACGGGCACCGACGCCAGCGACTGGTTCGTGGAGTCGGGGGCAAAGTCCTTGCGCGATCTGGAGCGGGCCTTGGCGTCCATCCGAAAGTCGTACGGGGATTTCAACGATATCCTCGAGTGGGGTTGCGGCTGCGGCCGCATCTTGCGGCATCTGCCCGTGCCCGCCTTGCCTCGCAAGCTGTACGGAAACGAGATCGACGCGGAAGCGATCGAATGGGTTTCGGCGCATATGCCGTGGATTGAGACGAGCCTTACGCAAGGCCTGCCTCCGCTTCCATACGGCGATGGCTCATTCGACCTGATCTTCAACCACAGTGTGATGTCGCATCTTGATGCGGACTACCAGGATGCCTGGCTTGCGGAGTTGGCGCGCGTCCTTCGCCCGGGTGGTGTTGTCACGCTCACGGTTCACGGACAGCATGCATTCGATCAGTTTTTCGGAGGGATTCCGCCGGAGTCGCCGCTTCGCGAGCAGGTTGCCGACATCTTCTATACACGAGGGCTTTTCTTTACCAAGGATGACCAGTGGGGCGCTGACTTCCCCGACTTCTACCACTCCGCCTTCCACAGCGTGCGGTATGTATTCGATCATTGGTCGAAATTTCTGCGTGTCTGCCAGTATATCCCGCGTGGTGCGCTCGATTATCAGGACATGGTGGTTCTAGAAAAGCTGTAGTGATCGATCTCTTTCGGCAACAGCAACAACCGGCAAGCGCAGGCAGGCCGACGCAAACTCAGGAGAGTCCGATAGTATGAGCAGGCGGGAAGACGCCACCCTATCGGCGGGCTACGACAGTTGGCGGCAATCCAGGCTGGCCGAAAGGACGGCGTTGGCCGGCCAGCAGCGCACGTGGAATCACTTGATTACCGTGTTGATCCATGACGCGGCTTCGGCGAGCCGCGAGACCCTGTCGCATACGCTCTCTTCGCTGCTTGGTCAGACCTATCGCAATATCGAGATCGTGGTTGCCGGTGTCCACGAGATCGACTTGCCGGATGTGGACGACTTTACAAGCCTGCGTGGCCTGTTCGCGGAGCCGACGCTCGATGCGCTGAACCTGTTGTCGGATCCGGCGCACGATCATCTGTGGCGCGGCAGTCATTTGGTTTTCGCGGCCGCTGGCACGACGTTCGATACGGATGCCTTCGCTCTCCTGAATCGCATGCTTTCACCGTTGCGCGGGACACCGATGCCGGACCTGATCGTCTGCGATCACGATCGCCGCGATGCCGGGGCGGTCCCGCAGCCTTGTTTTCTGCCAGGCTGGGACCCTGATCTGATTGTTTCAATGGATTATGTCGGCACGGCCTTCATGGCTTCGCGAAAACTCATCTTCTCGCGGCGCTCGGCCGAGCGCCCGAATTCCCTGCACGGTTGGCTCCGTACCCTGGCGAGTGGGCCTCTCGCGGTCGGTCATCTCACCGAGACCGTCATGCATCTTCCCACTGCTTTGCCGCGTCCTTCGGCGGAACCAGCGGATATGCGTCTCCCTCGGCCTCGGTCCGTGGCGATCGTTATTCCCAACCGTGACCAGCCCAAACTGCTGAAGCGTTGCGTGGGGTTTGTGAAAGCCTTGGAGAACCTTTCGCCCGAGCTCGTCATTGTGGATCACGCAAGCACCGACCCGGCTACGCTGGCACTCTACGCGGAACTCCAGGAGAAGCACGGCGCCCGTATCGTCAGGGTCCATGGCCGCTTTAATTTCTCTCG
The DNA here is from genome assembly GCF_004022645.1 of Mesorhizobium sp. M4A.F.Ca.ET.020.02.1.1. Lineage (NCBI taxonomy): Bacteria > Pseudomonadati > Pseudomonadota > Alphaproteobacteria > Hyphomicrobiales > Phyllobacteriaceae > Mesorhizobium > Mesorhizobium sp. M4A.F.Ca.ET.020.02.1.1. The sequence continues at coordinate 21,456 of NZ_RZOI01000013.1, forward strand.
CATGGTCAATATGGGCGTGGCGGCCGCGACCGCGGACGTTGTGGTCCTGTTGAACAATGATGTCGAGATCACACACCCTCGTCAGTTGGAATTGATGGTTGCGCACGCCATGCGCCCCGAAGTCGGTGTCGTCGGAGCCCGCCTGTTGTACCCGGATGGCTCGGTGCAGCATGCGGGCATTGTTCTGCAACCCGGCTCGCACAGCGAGCATCCCGTGCTGGCGCAGCATGTGTTGCGAGGCGCGCCGGGAAATGCGGACGGCTATCTGCATGCCATGCGCACCGTGCGTAATTATCAGGCCGTGACGGGCGCCATCGTCGCCTCGCGGCGAACCGTTTTCCATGAGATCGGCGGGTTTGATGAGGTCTGCCTGCCTGTTGAATACAACGATGTCGACTATTGTCTGCGTGCGCGGCTGAAGGGCTTCAGGGTCATTGCGCTACCGACAGATGGGATCATCCACCGCGAATCCGCGACGCGAGGTTCCGAAGCCACGCCTGAGGTGCTGAGGATGCGTATCGCGAGCATGCGCCTGATAGCGGAGCGTTGGCGCGAGGCCGTGGATCAGGATCCCTTTTGCAATCCGCATGTAGATATGGGCGATCGGCCGCAAGCCGGATTTCCGTGGACTGACAGGGTGGGCAATCCGTGACGATCAAGGATTTTGCGCGAAGGGTCGTTCGCTACGTTCGGCGTGCCGTCCTGTCGCGGCGGCAGCAGATGCAGGGGGTGCTGGGCATCGAATGGGAGCATCGGCATCTTCAGGCATTGGCCGAGCTGGCCGGCGTCTTCGACCCGGAGTGGTATTTGACTGCCCACAAGGATGTCGCCATGAGCGGCATCGATCCGTTCGCGCACTATATGAACCATGGCTGGCGCGAACGGCGGAAGCCGGCGAACGGGATCGATATCGAAACCTATGCCGCTCTGGCTCCTGGGTTCCGGCCGGGCCACGACAATCCGATCGCGCACCTTTTGCGCAACGGCTTCGAGGACCCCCATCTCAAGGCGGTGCGGACGAAGCTCACCGAGCATAGGGTCATCCCCTTCCCGCGAAATCTAGAGGACGGCCTGTGCGTCAGCGGATATCTGTGCTCCGAGATTGGACTGGGCCAGGCGGCACGTAACATTGTCTATGCCTGCGACGCGGCGCGTCTACCCGTTTCGTCTCGCGCCCTTGCTTTGCCAGGGCGCGAGAACGACGCCGAATTCGCAACCAAGTCCAACCCCGTGGTCGACCGCAAGGCTCAGCTCGTCGTTACCGGTCTCGCGGCCACCGAGCATTATCGCCAGGACATCGCGCCCGGCCGGTTGAACATCCTGTTTCCGTTTTGGGAGCTCGGAAGGATCCCGCGGGAGTGGCATGCCGCGATCCGTGATTTCGACGAGGTGTGGGCGCCTTCGCGCTTCGTGGCGTCCGCCTTCGATGAACTCTCAGGCATAATCCTGAAGCACGTGCCGCAGCCCGTGCGGCTCCCGTTGCATGTGCCGGCACCCCGCTCCGACCGCGCAACGCTGCGCTTCTTCACCTATCTGGACTTTGACTCCTACGTCGCGCGCAAGAACCCTCAAGCCGCGGTTAACGCCTTCCGCGCCGCCTTCCCATCGGCGAAGCGTGATGTCGAGCTCATCATCAAAACGCGCGGCGAGCGCGATGAAGGGCTGCGGCAGTGGCTTGGCGACATGGCCGCGCAAGACGACCGGATCCAGATTGTGGACCACACGCTTGATCGCATGGGCGTGGATTCGCTGATGAGGGGATGCGACGCGTTCATCTCGCTCCATCGCTCCGAAGGCTTCGGCTTTGGCGCCGCCGAGGCGCTCGCGGCCGGAAAGGCTGTGGTGGCCACCGACTATGGCGGCACGACCGACTTCATCAATGAACTGACCGGATATCCCGTCGCCTATGCCTTGGAGCCGGTTCGCCACGGCGAATATGTGCAGACCAAAGGTCAGGTCTGGGCGACGGCGAACGCCGACGCCGCAGTCGAGGCCTTGCGCATGGTCTACGCTTCGCCCGGGGATGCCGAGGCGCGTGCGCGGCGCGGCTTCGCGTTCCTGAAGGAGCAGCAATCGCTCGTCGTGGTGGGCCGGCGTATTGCGCAAATCCTTTGGGAGCATGGTCTGATCCAGCAACCGACCGGGCCCGACACAACAGTGCCGGCCGGCCGTTCTTCGTAGCGGCTGGGGCAATTCCAGAAAAATCGTGAAACGGTTGGGCTCGCCGACTTCGCCGTAGCCTTCCGCCCGCAATTGCGTCAACAAAGCATGGTTCTCCGTTCCGTGAAACGGTGAACCACTCTCGAGCTGGAGCGATCGGCCTCGCGCGGTTCAGCCCCTGGCTGCCGCTTCGATCTTGGCGATGTCGATCTTGCCCATCTGCATCATCGCCGACATTACACGGCCGGCCTTGGCCCTGTCCGGATCCTGAAGCAGCCGCGGCAACTGCTCCGGCACGACCTGCCAGGACACTCCGAACTTGTCTTTTAGCCAGCTGCATTGGCCGGGCTCGCCGCCCTCGGTGAGTCTCTCCCAGAAATAGTCGACCTCTTCCTGCGTCTTGCAGTCGATCGACTGCGACATCGCCTCGTTGAACTTGAAGTAGGGGCCGCCATTGAGCGCCTGGAACGGCACGCCGTCGAGCTCGAACGTGGTCAACAGCACTTTGCCCTCATCTGCGTGCCCCTCGGGCCAACGCATAACGCTCAGCACCTTTGAATTCTTGAAGATGGAGACGTAGTGGTTCATCGCCTCTTCGGCCTGGCCGTCGAACCACAGGCAGGTGGTGATCTTTTGCATGTCTTGCTCCTCTGGGCTGGTTTTCTGAAGGCTGCTTCACCATGAAACGGCTGACCAGGCGTTTGGTGCCTTAGTCCCTGCCGTTGGCCCAAGGACGGTCGAATCGGGCGCGATCCGACAGCACCGTGCGATTTTTCTGGCGAAACCTGGCGCATCGCAAAAGCGTGGCCAGACCAGCCGACGACGTATATAAGGCCTGCGGCTCAATTCCGGCTTTCCGCGCCCTCCCGACGCGATATGACATTAAGGACAGGTCAATGCCCGCCTATCGTTCCCGCACCACCACCCATGGCCGCAACATGGCCGGCGCCCGCGGCCTGTGGCGCGCCACCGGCATGAAGGACAGTGATTTCGGCAAGCCGATCATCGCCGTGGTCAACTCCTTTACCCAGTTCGTGCCAGGCCATGTCCATCTGAAGGACCTCGGTCAGCTGGTCGCGCGCGAGATCGAGAAGGCAGGCGGCGTCGCCAAGGAATTCAACACCATCGCCGTCGATGACGGCATCGCCATGGGCCATGACGGCATGCTTTATTCGCTGCCGTCGCGCGAGCTGATCGCCGACTCCGTCGAATACATGGTCAACGCGCACTGCGCCGACGCCATGGTCTGCATCTCCAATTGCGACAAGATCACCCCCGGCATGCTGATGGCCTCGCTGCGCCTCAATATCCCGACCGTCTTCGTCTCCGGCGGGCCGATGGAAGCCGGCAAGGTGGTGCTGGCCGGCAAGGCACAGGCGCTCGACCTCGTCGACGCCATGGTCGCGGCCGCCGACGACAAGATCTCCGACGAGGACGTCAAGGTCATCGAGCGCTCGGCCTGTCCGACCTGCGGCTCCTGCTCCGGCATGTTCACCGCCAATTCGATGAACTGCCTGACCGAGGCGCTCGGCCTGTCGCTGCCCGGCAACGGCTCGACGCTCGCCACCCACGCCGACCGCAAGCGCCTGTTCGTCGAGGCCGGCCATCTGGTCGTCGATCTCGCCCAGCGCTACTACGAGCAGGACGACGAAAGCGCGCTGCCGCGCAGCATCGCTTCCAAGGGCGCGTTCGAGAACGCCATGGCGCTCGACATCGCCATGGGTGGCTCGACCAACACGGTGCTCCACATCCTTGCCGCCGCGTATGAGGGCGACGTCGACTTCACCATGGAAGACATCGACCGCCTGTCGCGCAAGGTGCCGGTGCTCTGCAAGGTGGCGCCCGCCAAGTCCGACGTGCACATGGAGGACGTCCATCGCGCCGGCGGCATCATGGCCATCCTCGGCCAGCTCGACCGCGCAGGGCTGATCAACCGCGATCTGCCGACGGTCCACACCGCGACGCTCGGCGAAGCGCTCGACCATTGGGACATTTCCCGCACCTCCGCTGCGAACGTGCGCGATTTCTTCCTCGCCGCTCCCGGCGGTGTGCCGACGCAGGTCGCCTTCAGCCAGGACCGCCGCTGGGACGAGCTCGACCTTGATCGCGAGAAGGGCGTCATCCGCTCGGCTGAGACGCCTTTCTCCAAGGACGGCGGCCTTGCCGTGCTGAAAGGCAATCTGGCCCTCGACGGCTGCATCGTGAAGACCGCCGGCGTCGATGAATCGATCCTGAAATTCACCGGTCCGGCCCGGGTCTTTGAGAGCCAGGATGCCTCGGTCAAGGCGATCCTCGGCAATGAGATCAAGGCGGGCGATGTCGTCGTCATCCGTTATGAGG
>NZ_RZOI01001400.1:0-446 GCF_004022645.1 Mesorhizobium sp. M4A.F.Ca.ET.020.02.1.1
CAGCACCCAGTTGATGGTGTCCGGCGAGGCGCCGAGATCGCCGGTCATGGTCGGCAGCGCGACGTTGGCGATGGTGGTGTCGAGCGCCTGCATGACCGTCGCCAGCATGAGCGCGACCGTGATCAGGCCGCGGTGCGGCCCGTCTCGAAAGGGCTCTGGGCTGCTCATGATGCCAATCTTCCAGCAGGTAACAAAAACGTGTACACGAAGGTTTCCGGGCGGCGAGGCCTTGGAGAGACCCTCATCGCGGTGGGACGCGACTATCGATGTGGGGGTTACATCGACCGAGCGTCTCGTTTGTACGGGCGCCGCCGCCCGGAAACCTGAGGACCGAAGGATCCCATGCCGAAGGATCGGAGGTTTCGATCAAGCCGCGACGCGGCCGGGTCCAACCTCTCCTTCCCACTCCTCCCACGGACCAATCCCCTGCCATTCACATCCACCGC
>NZ_RZOI01001401.1:0-444 GCF_004022645.1 Mesorhizobium sp. M4A.F.Ca.ET.020.02.1.1
CGGCCAAGGTCCGCCGCCAGCATCCGCGCCATCTTGACGCCGGCGAGCGAGGCGTTGCGGGCGCCGACGACGGCGACCGCCGGCAGACGGAAAACCGCGCCCTCGCCCTTCACCGCAAGCAGGGGCGGCGGATTATCCATGGCCTTCAGCAGAAGCGGATAGTCGGCCTCGCCGATGCCGACGAAACGGCCGCCGGCCCGCCTTGCCGCGTCCAGCTCCGCCTCGGCCTCGGCCACAGTGGGAATGCGGAGGATGCGGCTGGCGCCGCCGGAGATCATCAACTCGGGCAGCATTTCGAGCGCGGCCTCGGCGGAGCCAAAGCGGTTGATCAGTTCGCGGAACGAGGCAGGACCGACATTCGGCGTGCGGATCAGGCGAAGCCAGCTCAGCCGCTGCCGGTCGCTGAGGCGCGGGCCGGCGGCGGGCTTGCTCATCCCTTGGCCC
>NZ_RZOI01001402.1:0-441 GCF_004022645.1 Mesorhizobium sp. M4A.F.Ca.ET.020.02.1.1
CCGTCGATGCGCTCGAGCTCGCCGACGTCGTCGACCACTATGTCATCTTCTCCGGCGACGGCGATTTCCGCACGCTGGTGGAGGCGCTGCAGCGGCGCGGCCGCAAAGTCTCGATCGTCTCGACGATGGCCTCGCAGCCGCCGATGATATCGGACGACCTGCGTCGCCAGGCCGACCATTTCATCGACCTGATGAGCCTGAAGAACGAAGTCGGCCGCGATCCGTCCGAGCGGCCGGTGCGGCGGCCCGAACCGGCCGAGGTCGACGAGGACGAGTATTGACGACGGCGGCCCTGGTGGCCGCGACCTCCCCCGAACCCGGCCGCGACTGCCCGCTCTGCCCGCGGCTGCATGATTTCATCGCCGACTGGCGGCAGCGCGAGCCGACCTGGTTCAACGCACCGGTGCCGCCAGTCGGCGATGAAATCATGCAGCCGCGGGC
>NZ_RZOI01001403.1:0-437 GCF_004022645.1 Mesorhizobium sp. M4A.F.Ca.ET.020.02.1.1
GACGGGCATCGAGTTCGCGATCCTGAAAGGGTTCCTCGCCCGCCCCACGCATGTGCTTGCCCGCGAGGCGGTGATGGCCAATGCCTATGCCGCCAACATCCATGTCTCGGAACGCACCGTCGACAGCCATATCCGCAACATCCGCGCCAAGCTGGCGGCGGCCGGCTGCACCGATGCGATCGAGACCGTGCACGGCGTCGGCTTCCGGCTCGGCCGATGCGGCCATTGAACTCGCGGAAATGGATCGGGGACAAATGGCGGCCGCGGCTGGCCACTGTGGTGGTCGCCATCCTGATCGTGGTGATGGCGCTGCCGCTGGTCGGCCTGTTCTTCTTTCGCCTCTATGAGAACCAGCTGATCCGCCAGACCGAGGCGGAGCTGATCGCGCAAGGCGCGGTGCTCGCCGCCATCTATGCCGAGGATGTGCGCCAGGCCGG
>NZ_RZOI01001404.1:0-437 GCF_004022645.1 Mesorhizobium sp. M4A.F.Ca.ET.020.02.1.1
GTATTCAACTTGCCCGCCGCTCGGCGGCGTCGCAAAAACAGACCGCGGCCCTTACCCGCACCATGGCTGAAGCCGGCACGGCGACGGCAGCCGATGTCGCCAAGGCCATGGGACAGGCAGCGAGCACCGAGGCCGACGTGCCGACGCTGGAGGCAAGCTATGCCGAGGCGGTGCACCGTCTTTCCGTCCTCACCGGACGGCCGCCGGCGGCTCTGAACGACAGGCTGAAGCGTGGCGCGCCTATTCCCGCGCCTCGCCTGCCGGTGCCGGCCGGCATTCCCGCCGATATCCTGCTTGCCCGCCCCGACGTGCGCCTGGCGGAGCGGCAATACGCTCAGTACACCGCCAGGATCGGCCAGGCCGAGGCGGCCCGCTATCCGAGCGTCAGCTTGACCGGGAACATCGACACCTCGGCCCTCAGGCTCGGCGATCTCGGC
>NZ_RZOI01001405.1:0-436 GCF_004022645.1 Mesorhizobium sp. M4A.F.Ca.ET.020.02.1.1
GCTTTGCGGTCCCTATATGCGCACACCGCCGTCATCGCCGGTGGACGCAAGAAGGATGGCCGATGGTTCGATTTCTGCTGGCGCTGATGCTGCTCGTCGCCCCAGCCGCGGCGCATGCGACGGATGCCGGCTGGGCACTGTTGCGTGACGGCGGCCATATCGTGCTGCTGCGCCATGCCATGGTCACCGGCACCGCCGATCCAGCCAATTTCGACATCGCCCAATGCCCGACCCAGCTCAACCTCTCGGCGCGCGGCCAGCAACAGGCAAGCCGGATCGGCGCTTTATTCGCTGCCCGTGCCGCGCCCATCGAGCGCGTGCTCTCCAGCCGTTACTGCCGCTGCCTCGACACCGCCCGCATCGCTTTCGAGGCTGAGCCGGAGCCCTTCGCGCCGCTCGACCTCCTGAAGACCGACCCTGCGGCAAAGGCCGCGCA
>NZ_RZOI01001406.1:0-435 GCF_004022645.1 Mesorhizobium sp. M4A.F.Ca.ET.020.02.1.1
GCCAAGGAGGGCCGGCCGTGCCCGAGCGACGCGGCGATCGCGCGCGCCTATGGCTCGCACTCGCTGCGCCGCGCGCGCCGCCTGCTCACCTATATCGAGGAGCAGGGCCTGATCGTCTGCCAGCTCGACGGCACCGGCCGGCGCACGGTGACGCTGGTCGAGCTCGCCTGGGCGACGGCGCCGGGCGATCCGAATGCGGAAGAGGCGGAACTGGGCATTTCGTGACGAAAACAAGGCCCCTTGCGGGGCCTTGCCTTACTACCATCGAAGCTAGCGCCCTGCCTATTTGCCCATCAGCTGCTTGGCGTTCTCGGCGGTGATTGCCGTGGTCTCCACCGTCACCGTCGGCTCCACCGAGGTCGCGCAGTCGAGCAGGATCTTCTTCGACATCTCGATCGCTTCCTTGGCGCCGGTCGGATACGTGAAGGTCGCCGC
>NZ_RZOI01001407.1:0-434 GCF_004022645.1 Mesorhizobium sp. M4A.F.Ca.ET.020.02.1.1
GCGTCACCATGCCGGCAAGCTGGCTCGACGCCGTGGTCGGATCCGGCAATGTCAGCCGGCTGGCGCTGCCGGTCATCATCCCGGTGACCGAGTTCCGCGACATCTATGGCGTGGCGCTGAGCAACATGATCGCCGGCGCCGATCCGGCGGAGGAGCTGAAGAAGGCCACCGAGCAGTTCCAGCCGGTCCTCGACCGGAGCGAGCAAGGCTGATGTCCGCCACCACCCCAGAACGGGCCGGGGTGACGATGGAAGCCATGGAAGGGAGCCAGACGGTGCGTCTGGCTCCCAACTACTGGCCCTTCGTCCTGCCGGCGCTCGTCGTCGTCGGCGCGGTGATCGTCTTTCCCTGGGCCTTCACGCTGTGGATGAGCGTCAACAGCTGGACGCTCGGCCAGTCGCGCAGCTTTGCCGGCATGGAAAACTATCTCCGCC
>NZ_RZOI01001408.1:0-434 GCF_004022645.1 Mesorhizobium sp. M4A.F.Ca.ET.020.02.1.1
GGTCGGTGAAAGCGTCCGGCAGCACCAGCGGCCGCACCTTGAGGCCGCTTTCAAGCAGTCCTTCGTGGGCGAGGAAATGCAGCACCTGGCTGGCAAAACCGCCGACCGAGCCCTCCTCGACCGTCACCAGCACCTCATGCGAACGGGCGAGCCGGCGGATCAGATCCTCATCCAGGGGCTTGGCGAAGCGGGCGTCGACGACGCTGGTCGAAAGGCCCGCCGCGCCGAGTTCCTCGGCCGCCGTCAGGCAATCCTGCAGGCGGGTGCCGAAGGAGAGCAGCGCCACCTTGGTACCTTCCTTGAGGACGCGGCCCTTGCCGATGTCGAGCACCGAGCCGCGTTCCGGCATGTCGACGCCGACGCCGTTGCCGCGCGGATAGCGGAGGGCGATGGGGCCTTCATCGTAATGAGCGGCGGTGCGCACCATATGGCGC
>NZ_RZOI01001409.1:0-428 GCF_004022645.1 Mesorhizobium sp. M4A.F.Ca.ET.020.02.1.1
ATCTCCAGATGCAAGAGGCCGAGGAAGCCGCAACGGAAGCCGAAGCCAAGTGCTGCCGAAGTTTCCATTTCATAGGAGAAGGAGGCGTCGTTGAGGCGCAGCTTGCCGACGGCGGCGCGCAGATCCTCGAAATCGGCGGCGTCGACCGGGAACAGGCCGCAGAACACCACCGGCTGCGCCGGCTTGAAGCCCGGCAGCGCCTTTTGCGTCGGGCGGCGATCCTCGGTGATGGTGTCGCCGACGCGGGTGTCGGCCACTTCCTTGATCGAGCCGGTGAAGAAGCCGAACTCGCCGGGGCCAAGCTCGTCGACATTGATGCGGGCGGGCGTGAAGACGCCGGTGCGCTCGACCAAATATTTGGCGCCGGTGCCCATCATGCGGATGGTCTGGCCCTTCTTCAGCACGCCGTCGATGACGCGGACCAGCAC
>NZ_RZOI01000140.1:0-10508 GCF_004022645.1 Mesorhizobium sp. M4A.F.Ca.ET.020.02.1.1
TGTCCGAACCGGATAGATAGGTAACAGAATGGACCGATTGCATAGGTGACAGTTTTCTCCCTCGCCGGAGGACCCGGCGATGGTTTGGCGAGAGACTGGCATCATGGACGAGCGGCTTCGTTTTGTAGTGGATTGCCTTTCTGGCGAAGAGACGATGAGCGAGCTTTGTGCGGCCTACGGAATTTCGCGCAAGATCGGCTATAAATGGCTGGGTCGCTACCGGGAGTTTGGCCCGGAAGGTTTGCACGATCGGCCGCGAGCGCCGCTCAATCATGGCCGTGCGACAGCCCTTGATCTTGTCGAGCGGATCGTGGCGGCGAAGGAGACGCATCCGCTGTGGGGGCCCAAGAAGATCGTGGCGCGGCTCAAGCGCGCGGCTCCCGACTTGATCTGGCCGTCGGCCTCGACGGCAGGCGCTATCCTTGCACGGCATGGGCTTGTCAGCGCCCGCAAGCGGACCCGGCTGCGGGCCTGCGGCAATGGACCTTGGCCGGAGCCGCAAGGGCCGAACGCGGTGTGGACCGGCGATCACAAGGGCTGGTTCCGGACCCGTGACGGGTGGCGTTGCGAACCGTTGACGGTGATGGATGCGTCGAGCCGCTACTTGCTGGCGCTCGAAGCGACCGGCTCGACGGCGGATGCCGAGGCCTGGCCGGTATTCGAGCGGCTGTTTGAGGAGCATGGCCTGCCGGACCGGTTCCGAAGCGACAATGGCCCGCCCTTCGCGTCGGCCGGTGTCACCGGGCTGACACCGCTTGCGGTGCGCTTCATCAAACTCGGCATCGCCCTGGAGCGGATCGCGCCCGGCAAACCCCAGCAGAACGGGCGCCACGAGCGCTTTCATCTGACCCTGTTGCCGCTGGCCGAGGCACCGGAGGCCGACAGGGCGGCCCAGGGCCACGCCTTCGAGGCCTTCCGGCGCAGCTACAATGAAGAACGTCCCCATGAGGCGCTAGGCATGGACACTCCAGCCCAGCATTACAGATCCTCCCGGCGCGCCATGCCGACGATGCCGCCCGAGCCTGATTATCCGGCCGAGGCCGCGGTCCGTCATGTACGCCACAATGGCGAGATCAGGTGGAACGGCGGCTTCGTCTATGTCTCGCAGGCACTGGTTGGTGAAGCTGTCGCGGCCGCCCAAACCGAGGATGGTCAATGGGCTCTTTCCTTCCATGCACACCAGCTCGGCATCATCGACACAAGGCGTATGACGCTTGTCCGCTGCAGCGCCGCGCTAACCAATCCGCTTGGCGCTGCAGCGGACAAATAGGGGGAGAACTGTTACCTATGTATCCGGTTCAAACTGTTACCCATCTATCGGCTGGACACTGGCTGCGACGGCGGCGACCCTCTTGCAACGCAGGTGATTGGCGAAATCAGCCATGACAGCGCCCCTCTCCCCGTCACTATACGGGGAGAGGACGCCGGCAGGCAGGTGAGGGGCAGCGCCGACAGTCCGAAGAATTATCTGGCCAAGTCGAAACCTGGAGGAACTGCATCACTCTGCCGCGACCATCGTCGAGTCGGCAACGCCTTCCGGCTTCGGGCCGCCATAGGCCCAGTCGAGCAGCTTGATCGTGTGCACCACCGGCAGTTTCGCGGCGGAGGCGATCTGGGTGATGCAGCCTATGTTGCCGGTGGCGACGATTTCGGCGCCGGTCGACTCGATGTTTTTCACCTTGCGGTCGCGCAGTTTTGCCGAGATCTCGGGCTGCAGGATGTTGTAGGTGCCAGCCGAGCCGCAACAAAGATGCCCTTCGCGCGGCTCGCGCACGACAAAGCCCGCCCTGGCCAGCAGCTCCTTCGGCTGCCGGGTGATCTTCTGGCCGTGCTGCATCGAGCAGGCCGAATGATAGGCGACGACAGTGCCGGGCTTGCGCAGCGGTTCGGGCAGGTCGAGACCGGCCAGATATTCGGTGATGTCCTTGGCCAGCGCCGAGACCCGCGCGGCCTTTTCGGCATAGGCCGGATCGAGGCGCAGCATGAAGCCGTAGTCCTTGATCGTGGTGCCGCAGCCCGATGCGGTGATGACGATAGCATCGAGCCCGCCCTGGTCGATGGCGCGCGTCCAGGCGTCGACGTTCCGCCTCGCCGAGGCAAGGGCTGCCTCCTCGCGGCCCATATGGTGGACGAGCGCGCCGCAGCAGCCCTCGCCTTCCGGCACCACCACCTCGACGCCGAGCCTTGTCAGCAGCGAGATGGTCGTCTCGTTGATGGCCGGATCGAGCACCGACTGCGCGCAGCCGGTCAGGATGGCAACGCGGCCCTTGCGCGTGCCCTGCCCGGCGTGCACGCCAGGCAAGGCCATTGCCGACACCGCCGGGATCGAGGATGGCGCAAGCCTGAGCATGGCGGCGACAGGCTTTAGCGCCGGCAGCTTTTCGAACAGGCCGATGAACGGCCTGCCGAGCCCGGCCAGCTTCAATGCCGCACGGAAGCGCGAGGGATAGGGCAGCACGAAAGCCAGCATGGCGCGCGTCAGCCGGTCGAGCAGCGGCCGCTTGTAAGTTTGCTGGATATGGGCGCGAGCATGGTCGACCAGATGCATGTAATTGACGCCCGAGGGGCATGTCGTCATGCAGGCGAGGCAGGACAGGCAGCGGTCGATATGGGTGACGATCTCCTTGTCGGCCGGCCGGCCGTTCTCGAGCATGTCCTTGATGAGATAAATCCGCCCGCGCGGCGAATCCAGCTCATTGCCCAAGGTCACATAGGTCGGGCAGGTGGCGGTGCAGAAGCCGCAATGCACGCATTTGCGCAGGATCTTTTCCGATTCCGCGACGTGCGGATCGGCAAGCTGGGCGGCTGAGAAGTTAGTCTGCACCGGGGAGTCCTATTGTCCGAGGAGCCAGCTTTGCGGGTTCTTGACCGGCTCGCCGCGCTGCAGCGCCTGCAGCCCGAGGATGCAGCGGGCGATGAACCAGACAGCAGCGGCAAACATCAGCAGGAAGCCGATCACGAGCATCATAAGGACCACGGAGATCAGCGCGTAGAGCAGACCGATCCAGAAGGTCCTGATCAGGAAGGTGTAGTGGCTTTCGACGAAGCCGCCAGCCTTGCCGCGGTTGATGTAGGCAAGCACGATGCCGACAATGCCGGTGACGCCAATGACGAGGCCGGCGAGATAGAGAATGTAGATGACCAGGGCGTTGGTCGAACCTGGCTCCAGCCAGCGATCGGTCTGGCGCGGTCCGCCGCCCGGGCCTTGATTGATGTTGCTCATTGTGCTGCTCCTTCCGATGAGTGTGCCAGAGTAGCAGAGCTGGAACCCGGCGCCATTCGACCGGGGTTGAGGATATGCTTGGGGTCGAACTCGGCCTTCAGCCGCGCCGACAGCGCCGCCAGATGCAGTGGCTGCGGCTCGAACACCGGCAGAGCGGCGCGATGCGCGGGTGCGGCGCGCACCAGCGTCGCGTGGCCGCCGCCATGCTTGCGGATCAGGCCGCGCAGCAGGCCGGCCTCGGGATCGTTCTCGCGCATCGACAGCCAGACCAGACCGCCCTGCCAATCGTAGAAAGCGTCGACCGCCGCCTGCATGCGCAGGGCCATCACCATGTGATGCGCCTGCGACGGCGCCATCGACACACGCCAAACCGGTCTCGCGCCGCCATCTGCGAAGGGTATGCAATCGCGGATATCGCGCCAGATGGCCTTCGACGCCTCGTCGGCGATCTCCTCCAGCGGCCCTGCTTTGCCAAGCAGCTGCTTCAATGCCTCAATGCGATAGACCACGGAAGGGCCAAAACCCTCGACGCGCAGCAGCGTCGCGGCATCGCTGCCATGCTTGCCGGAATCGACGCGCGCTGTGATGCGCTCCGGCAGGTGGGCGGCGCTCGATACTTCGGCGCTGGAGCCAAGTGCCAGCGCCATGGCGGCCGTCGCCGCCTCGTCGAGCAGGCCACGGATGGCGAGCGTCACCTCGGTCTCCGCCGCCGGCAGCACCTTGAAGGTGACGTCGGTCAGCACGGCGAGCGTGCCCCAGCTTCCCGCCATCAGCTTGGAGAGATCGTAGCCGGTGACGTTCTTGACGACGCGGCCGCCGGACTTGAAGGCCTCGCCGCGACCCGAGATGGCGCCGACGCCGAGGATGTGGTCGCGCGCCGCGCCAGCCTTCAGCCGGCGCGGGCCGGACAGATTCGCCGCAAGCACGCCGCCGATCGTGCCTTTGCCCGGCTCGCCGCCGAGCAGTCGGCCATAGTCCATCGGCTCGAAGGCGAATTGCTGGCCGTTCTCGGCAAGCAGCCTCTCGATCTCGGCAAGCGCCGTGCCGGCTTTGGCCGACAGCACCAATTCGGCTGGCTCGTAGAGGGTGATACCGGTGAGCTTCGACAGGCCGAGCGTGTGTTCCGCTTGCAGCGGACGACCGATGCCGCGCTTGGAACCATGCCCGAGGATCTCCAACGGCGCCTCTTCCGCTGCAGCCCATTGAATGGTGGAGAGGACTTCGGCGGATGAGATTGGGGTGAAGGTTGTCATCGGAGAGCGCCTTTCCTCGCCCCCGCAAAGCGGGGGAGAGGTGGCTCGGGCGTAGCCCAAGACGGAGATAGGCCGCGTTCCTGCGCCGTCATGCGAAATTGGCCCCCATCAAAACCTCGGAATGTCCGGAAACGCCACCTGCCCGCGATGCACATGCATCCGCCCCAGCTCGGCGCAGCGGCGGAGCTGCGGGAAGACCTTGCCGGGGTTGAGCAGGTGGTTGGGGTCGAAGGCGCATTTGACCCTCATCTGCTGGTCGAGGTCGACCTGGTTGAACATTTCCGGCATCAGGTCGCGTTTTTCGACGCCGACGCCATGCTCGCCGGTCAGCACGCCGCCAACCTGGACACAGAGGCGCAGGATGTCGGCGCCGAAGCTTTCGGCCTTGTCCAGCTCGCCCGGCACGTTGGCGTCGTAGAGGATCAGCGGGTGCAGGTTGCCGTCGCCGGCGTGGAAGACGTTGGCGACTCCGAGCCCGTATTTCTCCGACAGGTCGCGCATGCCGGCGAGCACGCGCGGCAGTTCCTTGCGCGGTATGGTGCCGTCCATGCAGTAATAGTCGGGCGAGATGCGGCCGACCGCCGGGAAGGCCGCCTTGCGGCCGGCCCAGAAGCTCAGCCGCTCCTGCTCCGACTGCGAGATGCGGCAGGTGGTCGAGCCGTTCCTGTAGGCGATCGCCTCGACGAGGCCGATCAGGTGGTCGACCTCGACGCCCGGTCCGTCGAGCTCGACGATCAGCAGCGCCTCGACGTCGAGCGGATAACCGGCATGGACGAAATCCTCCGCGGCGTGGATCGCCGGGCGGTCCATCATCTCCATGCCGCCGGGGATGATGCCGGCGCCGATGATGTCGGCGACGCACTGGCCGCCCTGCTCGCTGGTCGGAAAGCCGATCAGGAGAGCGCGCGCCGTCTCCGGCTTCTTCAGGATGCGCACGGTGACCTCGCTGACGACGCCGAGCAGGCCCTCGGAGCCAGTCATGACGCCGAGCAGATCATAGCCCTCGGCGTCGAGATGCCGACCGCCCAGCCGCACCACCTCGCCATTCATCAAGACCATCTCGATGCCCAGCACATTGTTGGCGGTCAGCCCGTATTTCAGGCAATGCACGCCGCCGGAATTCTCCGCCACGTTGCCGCCGATCGAGCAGGCGATCTGGGAGGATGGATCAGGGGCGTAATAAAAGCCCTCCTGCTCGACGGCGGTGGTGATGCCGAGATTGGTGACGCCCGGTTGGGCGACGACAACTCGATTGGGAAAGTCGATCTCCAGGATGCGGTTGAAGCGGCTCATGACCAGCAGCACGGCATCCTCGAGCGGCAGCGCGCCGCCCGAGAGCGATGTGCCGGAGCCGCGCGGCACGACGCGGATGTTGCGATCGTTGCAGTATTTGAGCACCCGCGAGACCTGCGCCACCGTTTCCGGCAGCACCACGACCAGGGGCAACTGCCGGTAGGCGGTGAGACCGTCGCTCTCGAAGGCGCGCATTTCATTGGCCGTGTCGACCACGCCCTCGCCCGGCACGATGATGCGCATGTCGGCGACGATCTCGGCGCGCCGGCGAATGGTGGCGGCATCTGGCTTCGGCATGGCAAGGCCGGGCATGGGCTGCCTCTTCGCTTTACTGGTCAAAATCTTTTACCAGTGAAGCGCGTCAGTTGCAAACTCTGCATTGATCGAGATCGAGTGCCGGACGCTTCCGCAGCGGCAATCTGCCGCTGCGCCCTAATCTCCCCCCTCGAGGGGGGAGATGGCCGCGAAGCGGTCAGAGGGGGTCCTAGCGCGTGAAATGCCAACGCTGTCTGACGTCGCGAAGAGCGTCGGCGCCCCACGCGAGGCGACCCCCTCTGTCGCCTTCGGAGACATCTCCCCTCAAGGGGGAGATTATTCTCCCGGATGTTTCGCCGGCTCGGAGTGCATGCGCCGCACGCGGCGCACGCCCCACCAGACAAGCAGGATGGCGACCGGCACCGCGGCGGCGGTGACGACTTCGGGCGCAAAGGCATGGCCGAAGATCGAGGCGCCCTTGGCGAGATAGGAGATGAGGCCGACGACGTAATAGGAAACGGCGGCGACGGAAAGGCCTTCGACCGTCTGCTGCAGGCGCAGTTGCAGGCGGGCGCGGTTGTTCATCGAGGCC
Organism: Mesorhizobium sp. M4A.F.Ca.ET.020.02.1.1; assembly: GCF_004022645.1. NCBI lineage: Bacteria > Pseudomonadati > Pseudomonadota > Alphaproteobacteria > Hyphomicrobiales > Phyllobacteriaceae > Mesorhizobium > Mesorhizobium sp. M4A.F.Ca.ET.020.02.1.1. The sequence goes on from NZ_RZOI01000140.1 coordinate 6,617, forward strand.
AGCAGGTCGCGGTTCTGCTTCTCGACCTCGACATCGACCCAGGTGCGCAGGAGCGTGGTGGCCCGGGTGAGTTTGCGCGACAGGTTGGCCTGCCGCTCCTCGACCGAGCGGCAGGTGCGCATGGCCGGCGCCATGCGCCGCTGCAGGAAGCCGGCCCAGGTGTCGTAGCCGGACACCGGCTCTTCCTCCAATGCCTCGAGTCGCTCGACGACAATGCCGTCATAGGCGCGGCTGGCGCCGAAGCGATAGAGGCTGGAGGCGGCATCCGCCTCCAATTCGGCGGCCAGCTCGGTCAGGTCGGCAAGCAGCGTCTGGCTGTCCCGGGTCTCCGCCCCCTTCATTTCCAGCGTGGTCTGCGCCAGCCGGTCCTCGATGCGGCGGGCGCGGCCGGAGAGCGTCAGCGCCAGCGGCAGGCCGAGCATGGCCAGCGTCCGGTAGGTCTCGATGTCGATCAGCCGCTGCGACAGCGCGCCGGTGCTGGCCGGCGTCAGGCCCCGATCGAGCACCAGCATGCGTGTCAGGCCGTCGCCGTCCTGGCGGAAGTCCGTGACAATGGCGGCATTGCCGCGCCCGACCAGCGAGTAGCACAGGCTGGTCGGGTCGAAATCGGCGATCAGTCTTTCGCTGGCCTGCGTCCATTTGCGGATCTCGAGCCTGATCCCGGATATGACCGTGCCCGGCGGCGAAAACCCGTTGCCAAAAGGCGAATCCTCCTGCGATCCGGCGCTTTCGGCAAGCGGCCCTTCCCACAGGTAGGTCGAGAATTCCGTGTGCCGTTCCCAGCGCAACGAGCCCTTGCCCCACTTCATGGCATGGTGGCGGGCCTGGCGGTCGGGGGCGGCGATGCCAAGGCGTCGCGACATCTCCGAAAGCACCGCGTGGTCGACGCCGGAGCCGCCTTCGGTCATGAAGGAAAGCTGGATCAGCACGCGCGGCTTCTCGATCAGCGGATGCGGCCTGGCATGGACCTCGCCCAGCGCGCCGGAGCGCCCTCCATGCGCCGGAAAACCCATGACGCTGCCCTGGGCGCGTGGCTGGAATTCGAGATTGGACGTCTCGTCCGACACGGCCGGTCCCCCTGTTCTTGACCCTGCGTGTATCGGCGTCCTCTAGGACCAATCGCCGGGAGACGCAAACGGCAAAGTTTAGCTGAAGGCGATATAGGGCGGCGACGCCGAACCGGACCAAACCGAACGAATTGGATAAATAATTTGACCAGTTGGCGACACAGGCTTTAATCTGAACGTCAACCGCTTCTTTTCCCAGGCACCCCGTTGAGCGATATTTTCTCCAGGATCGAGCATTCGCGCACCGCCGACGAGGTGGTGCAGCAGATCGAGAGCCTGATCCTGGAAGGCGTGTTGCGCACCGGTGACCGGCTGCCGGGCGAGCGCGAGCTGGCGCGCCAGTTCGACGTGTCACGGCCGATCCTGCGCGACGCGCTGAAGGCGCTGGAGGGGCGTGGGCTGCTGACGACCAAGGCCGGCGGTGGCACTCATGTCGCCGACGTCATCGGCCAGCTGTTCACCAAGCCGGTGACCGACCTCATCTCGATGCACCGCAAGGCGGTGACCGACTATCTGGAGTATCGCCGCGAGATCGAGGCGGTCGCCGCCGAATACGCGGCGCGGCGCGCCACGCCGGAAGACCTTACGCTGCTCGACAGCATCATGGCGCGCATGGACGAGGCGCACCGCACCGGCGATTTCGACGACGAGGCCGAGATCGACATCGAGTTCCACCACGCCATCTCGGAATGCGCGCACAACATCATCCTGCTGCATACGCTGCGCTCCTGCTACCGGCTGTTGTCGGAAGGTGTGTTCCAGAACCGGCTTCTGGTGTTCAGCGTGCCCGGCGCGCGCGAGGCCCTGCTTCACCAGCACCGGGCGATCTATGCGGCGATCAAGGCCGGCGATCCGGCGGCTGCCCGGCAAGCGGCCATGGACCACATCTCCTATGTCGAGCGCTCGATGCTCGAGGCCGAACGCAGCGGCGACTGGCAGCGCGTGTCACGGCTGAGGCTGAGACAGCGCTCCGACGCCGGCGACGGCGCCAAGACAACGAATTAGCGAACACCCAGCGGGAAAGACCATGAGCGACATCCTCACCATTGCCGATCTGAAGGACCTGGCGCGCCGCCGCGTGCCGAAGATGTTCTTCGACTACGCCGATTCCGGCGCCTGGACCGAAAGCACATACCGCGCCAACGAGGAGGATTTCCAGAAGATCAAGTTCCGCCAGCGCGTGCTGGTCGATATGAGCAACCGCTCGCTGGAAACGAGCATGATCGGAGAGAAGGTGGCGATGCCGGTGGCGCTGGCGCCAACCGGCCTGACCGGCATGCAGCACGCGGATGGCGAGATGCTGGCGGCGCAGGCGGCGGAAGAGTTCGGTGTGCCGTTCACGCTGTCGACGATGAGCATTTGCTCGATTGAGGATGTCGCCTCGGTGACGAAGAGGCCGTTCTGGTTCCAGCTCTACGTGCTGCGCGACAAGGACTTTGTCCTCAACCTGATCGATAGGGCGAAGGCGGCGAAATGCTCGGCGCTGGTGCTGACGCTCGACCTGCAGATCCTCGGCCAGCGCCACAAGGATGTCCGCAACGGGCTGTCGGCGCCGCCCAAGATGACGCTCGCCAACATCATCGACCTGGCGCTCAAGCCGCGCTGGTGTCTGGGCATAGCCGGCACCAAGCGCCGCACCTTCCGCAACATCGTCGGCCATGCCAAGGGGGTCGGCGACGTCTCTTCGCTGTCGTCGTGGACGACGGAGCAGTTCGACCCGCAACTGTCGTGGAAGGATGTCGCCTGGATCAAGGAGCGCTGGGGAGGCAAGCTGATCCTGAAGGGCATCCTCGACAAGGAGGACGCGCTGATGGCGGCCCAGACCGGCGCCGACGCGATCGTCGTTTCCAACCATGGCGGACGCCAACTCGACGGCGCCGCCTCGTCGATCGAGGTGCTGGAGGAGATCGCCGACGCCGTCGGCGACAGGATCGAGGTGCACATGGATGGCGGCATCCGCTCGGGCCAGGACGTGCTCAAGGCGCTCTGCCTCGGCGCCAAGGGCACCTATATCGGCCGTCCCTTCCTCTACGGCCTCGGCGCCATGGGCAAGGACGGGGTCACCAAGGCGCTGGAGATCATCCGCAAGGAAATGGACATCACGCTGGCACTGTGCGGTAAGCGTTTGGTAACCGACATGGGCAAGGACCAGCTGAGGCGCTAGGGCCTATTCACCTATCCGCCCTAGTTTCCCGTGATGATCGATACGGGAAGACGCTCACCGTGACCGAAACCGGCATCCACTATCTCGACGCGCGCGGGCCGGAAGGCATGCGGCTCTGCGCCATCGGCGACGTGCATGGCCGGCTCGACCTCCTGGCCGCCATGCACCGCCGGATCGAAAGCGAGCTCGAATACAAGCCGACCGCTGACTGGCGTGCCATCCATCTCGGCGACTATGCCGACCGTGGGCCGGACTCCAGGGGTGTGATCGATTTCCTGATCGACGCGCAGAAGCGCGACCCGCGCCACCTGATGCTCGCCGGCAACCATGACATCGGCTTTCTCGACTTTCTCGCCGAACCCGATCCGGACGGCCTGTTCATGCGCTATGGCGGCGTCCAGACGGCGCAGTCCTATGGCGTTGATCTGGTCGCGGACGCGCGCTGGTTCGGCAAGGCAGAGACGGTACGGAAAGGACACGCGGCCCTGATCGAGGCCGTACCGCAAGCCCATGTCGATTTCCTGCGCTCACTGCCGTTTTCCGTGGCCTTCGGCGACTTCTTCTTCTGCCATGCCGGCATCCGGCCAGGCGTGCCGCTCGAAAGCCAGAGTCCGCAGGACCTGATCTGGATTCGCGATGCCTTTCACGATCACCCCGGCCT
>NZ_RZOI01001410.1:0-424 GCF_004022645.1 Mesorhizobium sp. M4A.F.Ca.ET.020.02.1.1
ATTTATACACTTGCGCAACAAGGCCGCAAGTGCCGTAATGAGCGGGATTGACGGGCTCGCGCTGTCGGGTCCATGCTGAAGTCTGGAGCGGGACAGTGCAGCGTATGTTGATTAGCCGGATGGACGTTCGACGACCTGCCATCGCCCCTGCAGAGGCCACATGGTGAGCGCGGTGGAAGCTGCCGCAGTGCGATCCGGCGAGGCGCAGAGCGGCGCCGCCGAAGCCATTCATGTCGAGAACCTGCACAAGAAATTCGGCGAACTGCACGTGCTGAAGGGTGTGTCGCTGTCGGCGCGCGACGGCGAGGTGATCGCCATCATCGGCGGATCGGGCTCCGGCAAGTCGACGCTCTTGCGCTGCATCAACTGCCTGGAAAACCCGACCAGCGGCATCATCCGCGTCAACGGCGAGGAGATCAAGCTG
>NZ_RZOI01001411.1:0-422 GCF_004022645.1 Mesorhizobium sp. M4A.F.Ca.ET.020.02.1.1
GCCAGAGCCCGAGGGCCATATTTACCCATTCTTCCCATTCTGCGAACACCGAAAGCGTCGCGAGCGCCAAAGCGCCGAGCGCAACGCCGACAATCCAGGCGTTCCACGCGGGCACCATTACCGCGGTGAATCCGATGACCCAGGGTGAGACGAACAGGCAGATCGCAAGGACCAGAGTGATCCAGTCCATGCTCTTTCTCGCTTCCATCATTGCCATGACAACCTCCATGGATGAAGCTTGACCAAAGCAACTCACTTCGCGTGGACATTGCACGCTCACTCATTGATATAATTCCGTTTTGTGAAGCTGCAAGGACGCGAGCCGGCAACCGCGGCTTGCGCCCTGCCCGGTGCCAGTCGGCAAATACCTCTCAAACGCTGAAGTCGCCTTCGCCTTCCGCCCCCAGCTGCGGGACGACGAT
>NZ_RZOI01001412.1:0-421 GCF_004022645.1 Mesorhizobium sp. M4A.F.Ca.ET.020.02.1.1
GCCTCAGGGCGCGGTGTTGTAGTCGACGACGGCCTGCGGGTTCTGCTCGCCATCGTATGATGCATCGACGTCGTACTGGACCAGGGAAAAATCACCGTTGCGGAACAGGTAGGTTCCCGACGACGAGGCATCGCCGACGCCGCGCCACTTGTTGAAGGTGGTGATCGTCTTGGTGGCGTCGTCGTAAGCGGAATTGACGGCCCATCCAGTCGCCTGGAAGCCGACGACGTGCAGGCTCTCCACCTTGCCGTCGCTGTCGTTGTTCGCATAGCGGATGTCCATTTCGGGCTCGGCGAACTGCAACTGCCTGACGCCCGAGACGTCGTCGTAGATGTAGTAGATGGAGCTTTCATTGTAGGCGGCGGCCGAGCAGGCGAAATGGAAGAGCCGCGTTTCCCGCTCGGGGTCGCCTTCCGCCGCG
>NZ_RZOI01001413.1:0-419 GCF_004022645.1 Mesorhizobium sp. M4A.F.Ca.ET.020.02.1.1
GGAAGAAATGATCCTCGCCGAAGGTCCGGAGACGGTCGCGGCCCTCATCGGCGAGCCGATCCTCGGCACCGGCGGCATCGTGCCGCCGCCGGCCGGTTACTGGGAAAAGATCCAGGCGGTGCTGAAGAAGTACGACGTGCTGCTCGTCGCCGACGAGGTGGTGACCGGCTTCGGCAGGCTCGGCACGATGTTCGGCTCCCACCATTACGGTATCAAGCCGGACCTAATCACCATCGCCAAGGGCCTGACCTCTGCCTATGCGCCACTCTCCGGCGTCATCGTCTCCGACAAGGTCTGGCAGGTGCTGGTCAAAGGCTCCGACAAGCTCGGCTCGCTCGGCCATGGCTGGACCTATTCGGCGCATCCGATCTGCGTTGCCGCGGGCGTCGCCAATCTCGAACTGATCGACGAGATGGACC
>NZ_RZOI01001414.1:0-418 GCF_004022645.1 Mesorhizobium sp. M4A.F.Ca.ET.020.02.1.1
CCGGCAGCTGTGCGCCGACAATCGAGCGCCTTGGACTCGTCCGCGCTGCACTGAAGCACGCCGATCGGGCTTGACCAGCATGAGCGCCGATCTCCTCGCTCGAATTGCCGCACTTGAGGGAGCAATCGCGGAATTTTTGCCGGCTGCATTGGAACGTCGTCGCAATGGCTTCGAGCCGTGCGATGGGCTCATGGCCAAGGTTCGCGCCAAGGCCGAGATCGATCGCGACCACCAGGTTTGCATGTCAGTCGCGGAGGTTGCCGAGATCCGCATGATCGGCGATGTCGATGACGCGATGGCCACTGCCGTCGGCGACCAATTGGAGGCCGCTCGCCTATGTCCTGCCATTGAGGTTTTTATCGACAGCGAGGGCGGCGACTTCGATGCCGCTGTCCGGATCTTTCGCGCGATACGGTGG
>NZ_RZOI01001415.1:0-417 GCF_004022645.1 Mesorhizobium sp. M4A.F.Ca.ET.020.02.1.1
ATGGTAGAGTTAGAGAAATTGGTCGCAGCCGGAGGCCTGCCCATGCATTCGATGACACGAATGGAATTCGAAGCCTATGAAAAGCGCGTCGAAGCAGTGCTCGCAACCGTCGAGGCCGCCATCGAGCCGGTCGAGAAAAAGGATTTCGACGAGATCGCCGCGACGGCACGCGAGGTGGTGGAAATCCGTCGCGAGTATCTGGAGCTTTCGGAGCGAGAGGCTCAGGCCGAGCGTCTCGAGGCTCCTCCGCAGGGTCAGGGCGAACGGGACGCGCCGCGGCCTCCGCAGGATGCGATCAAGATCCAGATGGCGGAGCGAGCCGGTGCTGACGGCGCAGTAGAAGGAAAGGTGAAAGATAACCCTGATCGGAGGCGCTTCGATAGCGAGGCACGCGTCTCGCGGGACGATCTCTTCGAC
>NZ_RZOI01001416.1:0-415 GCF_004022645.1 Mesorhizobium sp. M4A.F.Ca.ET.020.02.1.1
TTATGCCGGCGCGGTGGAAGCCCTGTCGGCGCTGAAGCGCGCGGGAAAGACAGTGGTGCTCATTTCGAACTCTGGCAAGCGGGCGGAGCCGAACGAGCGCCGCCTGAAGAAGCTCGGCTTCGAAGAGGCTAGCTGGGATCACTTCGTCTCCTCCGGCGAGGTGGCGTGGCGCGCCTTCCGCGACATGGCGGCCTCGGGCGCGCTGAGGGGCGGAACGAAATGCCTGCTGATCAGCCGCGACGGCGACCGCTCGGCGATCGATGGCCTGCCGCTGGCCCTGACCGATAACAGCGACGATGCGGAGCTGGTGCTGATTTCAGCCAGCGAAGGCGACCGCTACGATCTCGACCACTATCGCGCTCTACTCGGTCCGGCTGCGGCGCGGCAGGTGCCGTGCTTCTGCACCAATCCGGAC
>NZ_RZOI01001417.1:0-413 GCF_004022645.1 Mesorhizobium sp. M4A.F.Ca.ET.020.02.1.1
GTGGGCCATGTCGACCATCAGATAGGCGCCGATCGACTCGGCGATCTCGCGGAAGCGCTTCCAGTCCCAGATACGCGAATAGGCGGTGCCGCCGGCCAGGATCAGCTTGGGCTTGGTCTCATGCGCGGTCTTCTCGATCTGATCCATATCGAGCAGGTGGTCGTCCTTACGCACGCCGTAGGATACGACCTTGAACCACTTGCCGCTCATGTTGACCGGAGAACCATGGGTCAGGTGGCCGCCGGAATTGAGGTCGAGGCCCATGAAGGTGTCGCCAGGCTGCAGCAGCGCCAGGAACACCGCCTGGTTCATCTGGCTGCCGGAATTCGGCTGAACGTTGGCGAAGTTGCAGCCGAACAGCTTTTTCGCGCGCTCGATCGCCAGCTCCTCGGCGACGTCGACGAACTGGCAGC
>NZ_RZOI01001418.1:0-411 GCF_004022645.1 Mesorhizobium sp. M4A.F.Ca.ET.020.02.1.1
CGCTGGTGGCGATCGCGTCGGCGCTGCCGTCGGCGAATTCCAGCGACAGCGCCGCCCCCGGCGCGACGTCCGCCGCCAGCTTGATCACCGCGCCTTCGGCATCCTTGACCAGCGCGAAGCCGCGCGCCAGCACCGCCTTGTGCGAAAGCGTCGACAAAAGCCGGTCGGCCTGGGTCAGGCTCGCGCGCAACCGGTCCAGCCTTCGCGCAATCGCATGGTCCTGGCGCCGTGTCAGCCCGGTCAGAGCATCGGCCTGCACCTTCTGTCGTCTTGCGATCGGCGCCGGCGACAGCCGTGCAGCGGTACGTTTGAACCGTGCCCGCCTTTCGCGCACGATGGCGAAGAAGGCAGCCTTCGCGCGCGCCAGATCGCGGCCGGTCAGCGTGCGCGCCTCGTTGATGCGGCGGGAAA
>NZ_RZOI01001419.1:0-410 GCF_004022645.1 Mesorhizobium sp. M4A.F.Ca.ET.020.02.1.1
TTTCCGGGGGCTCCAGCACGGCGAGCTCGGTCAGGATCTTTTCCGGGCTCATCGTCTTCAGAAGCTGGATCTGGCCGCCGCGCGCTTTTTCGGCGCGCCGGTCGGTGAGGTTGACGATCTCGCCCTGGCGCTCGCCCTCGATCGCCGCATGCGGCTGGTCGACGAAGCTGGTCAAGCCTTCCGACAGCCAGTGGTAGCGGCGCGCCTGGCGGGCGTCGCCGTTCATCCCCTGCTGCACCACCACCCAGCGCCCGTCATCGGTGACGATGAAGCCGTGCAGATAAAGGTCGTAGCCGTCCTGCACCGCGGCGCTGTCCACCTTGGCGACGAGGCGACTGGCGGTGGCGAGCGCCTCGCCGTCGAGGCCGGTGCGGTCGCCGATGGCCAGCAGCTCGCCCGGCGTCTGGCGC
>NZ_RZOI01000141.1:0-10478 GCF_004022645.1 Mesorhizobium sp. M4A.F.Ca.ET.020.02.1.1
CTATTCACTATTCACTATTCACTATTCACTAGTGCCCCTCGAACCCGATCAGCGTCCTTACCGGCACACCGAGCGCTTCGAGCTTCTGGCGCCCGCCGAGGTCCGGCAGGTCGATGACGAAGCAGGCGGCGACGATGTCGGCGCCAATCTGGCGCAAAAGCTTCACCGCCGCCTCCGCCGTGCCGCCTGTGGCGATCAGGTCGTCGACCAGGATCACCTTCTCGCCCTCCGAAACGCCATCCTTGTGCATCTCCATCTCGTCCAGCCCGTATTCCAGGCTGTAGGCGACGCGCACCGTCTCGTAGGGCAGCTTGCCCTTCTTGCGGATCGGCACGAAGCCGGCAGATAGCTGATGGGCGACGGCGCCGCCGAGGATGAAGCCGCGCGCCTCGATGCCGGCGATCTTGTCGACCTTCAGCCCGACATAGGGATGCACCAGCTCGTCGATGGCGCGACGAAAGGCACGGGCATTGCCGAGCAAGGTGGTGATGTCGCGAAACAATATGCCCGGCTTCGGATAGTCGGGAATGGTGCGGATGGCCGCGAGCAGCGTTTCTTCGAGAGAGGATTTCATGGGCGGTTGATCCGTTGCCGTAGAGTTTTGCCGGCTAGAGCCGAAAAAGAAAAGGGCGCCGTCCGGCGCCCTCGCATTTTTCCGGCAAGTCCCGGCTCAGTGCGCCACGTCGGCCCATACCTTGCGCTTGGTCATGTAGACCAGGGCGCCGAACAACGCCAGGAACACCAGCACGCGGAAGCCGGTCTTCTTGCGGTCCTCCAGGTGCGGCTCGGCCGCCCACATCAGGAAGGCCGAGACGTCGCGCGAATACTGGTCCACCGTCTGCGGCGAGCCGTCGTCATAGGTCACTTGGCCGTCGGAGAGCGGCTTCGGCATCTTCAGCGACACGCCGGACAGGAAGTACGGGTTGTAGTGCGTACCCTCTGGAATCACCATGCCGGCCGGCGGCGTCTGGTCATAGCCGGTGAGCAACGAATGGATGTAGTCCGGGCCGCCCTGGGCGTACTGGGTGAAAATATCGAAGACGAAGCGCGGGAAGCCTCGCTCGACGCCGCGTGCCTTGGCCAGCAGCGACATGTCGGGCGGAGCGGCGCCGCCATTGGCCGAAGCGGCCGCCTGCTCGTTCGCGAACGGCGCCGGGAAGTGATCGGACGGCTTGCCAGGGCGGTCGAACATGTCGCCGGCATCGTTGGGACCGTCATGGATCGTGTATTCGGCGGCCAGCGTTTTCACCTGCGCGTCCGAATAGCCGAGCCCTTCCAGCGTGCGGAAGGCCACCAGGTTCATCGAATGGCAGGCCGAGCAGACTTCCTTGTAGACCTTCAGGCCACGCTGCAGCTGGGCCTTGTCATAGGTGCCGAATGGTCCGGCGAAGCTCCAGCTCATTTCCTTCGGTTCGTCGATCGGGAAATGTGTCGGTGCGGCCGCGTTGTGTTCCTCCTCGGCGATGGCCGCGGTGCCCGCGGCCAGCAAGCCAAGCAGAGCCAGCGAGGTGAGAATCTTTTTCATACCCAAATCCCCTTAGATTCTCAGCCCTTGGTTTCCGGCGCGGCGTTCGCGCCAGCCGGATGGCCGGCGCCGGCACCCTTGTTCTTCTCCAGCACCGCCTCGGTGATCGAGTTCGGCAGACGCCGCGGCGTCTCGATCAGGCCGAGCACCGGCAGCGCAACCAGGAAGAAGGCGAAGTAGAACAGCGTTGCCATCTGCGCCATGAAGACGTAGCTGCCTTCCGCCGGCTGCGAACCCAGCCAGCCGAGCAGGATGGCGTCGGCCACGAACAGCCAGAAGAACAGCTTGTACCAGGGTCGGTAGACCGCCGAGCGCACCTTGGAGGTGTCGAGCCAAGGCACCAGGAATAGCATGGCGATGGCGCCGAACATGCACAGCACGCCGCCGAGCTTGGAGTTGATCGGCCCGATATTGAAGGTGATGGCGCGCAGGATCGCGTAGAACGGCAGGAAGTACCATTCCGGAACGATGTGGGCCGGCGTCTTCAGCGGGTTGGCCACCGTGTAGTTGTCCGGGTGGCCGAGGAAATTCGGCAGGTAGAAGACGAAATAGGCGAAGACGAACAGGAACACGATCATGCCGAACGCGTCCTTGATGGTCGCGTAGGGCGTGAAGGCGACCGTGTCGGTCTTCGACTTGACCTCGATGCCGGTCGGGTTCGATTGCCCGACGACATGCAGTGCCCAGATATGCAGCACGACGACGCCGGCAATCATGAACGGCAAAAGGTAGTGCAGCGCGAAGAAGCGGTTCAGCGTCGGGTTGTCGACGGCAAAGCCGCCGAGCAGCAGCTCCTGGATCCAGTTTCCAACCAGCGGAATGGCGCTGAAGAAGCCGGTGATGACGGTGGCGCCCCAGAAGCTCATCTGCCCCCACGGCAGCACGTAGCCCATGAAGCCGGTGGCCATCATCAACAGGTAGATGATGCAGCCGAGGATCCACAGCAGCTCGCGCGGCGCCTTGTAGGAACCGTAATAGAGGCCGCGGAAGATGTGGATGTAGACGGCGACGAAGAAGAACGAGGCACCGTTGGAATGGAGATAGCGCAGCAGCCAGCCCGAATTCACGTCGCGCATGATCTTCTCGACCGAATCGAAGGCGAGAGTGGTGTCGGACGTGTAGTGCATCGCCAGAACGATGCCGGTCAGGATCTGCGACGCTAGCATGATCGACAGGATGCCGCCGAAGGTCCACATGTAGTTGAGGTTGCGCGGCACCGGATAGGCGACGAAGCTGTCATAGACCAGCCTGGGCAGCGGCATGCGGGCGTCGAACCAGCGTCCGATACCGGTCTTGGGCGTATAGGTCGAGTGTCCCTCGCTCATCGAAATATCCCCTGCCTCAACCGATAAGGATCTTGGTATCGGAAATGAACTTGAATACCGGCACCGCCATATTCTCGGGCGCCGGGCCTTTGCGGATGCGGCCGGCGGTGTCGTACACCGAGCCGTGGCACGGGCAGAACCAGCCGCCGAAATCGCCTTCCTGGCCGAGCGGGATGCAGCCGAGATGGGTGCAGACCTGGACCATGACCATCCAGGCTTCCTTGCCGGGCGTCGTGCGGTTGGCGTCGGTCGCCGGAGCGTCGGCCGGCAAATTGGCGTTACGGGCGATCGGGTCCTTCAGGTCGGCGAGATCGACGGCCTCCCCGTCCTTCATCTCCTTTTCGGTGCGGTTGCGCACCACGACCGGCTTGCCGCGCCACTTGACGACCAGCGACGAGCCCGGCGTCAGCGAGGAGACGTCCACTTCGACCGAGGCCAGCGCCAGTGTCGAGGCGTCGGGGCGCATCTGATCGATGAACGGCCATGCGACAGCCCCCGCGCCGACCACCGCGGCCATGCCGGTGGCGACATAGAGGAAATCACGACGGTTGGGATCGTGGGTATCGGTTGCGCTCACGGGTGCCTGATCCTTTCGCCTCTTCCGTGCCGGCGGCCGAGCCTTGTCCCCGCTCAATCGCGCCGGCCCGACAGCGCATGGCGAACAGGCTAGCGAATTCCTCCGGCATTTGGAGTTCGGTTTATGCGTGAAGCCAGTTTTTGTCCAGTCGGGTGAAGGCACAAGGTCAGATTGTCGCGGGGGCTAAATCCGGCGCCGGGTGGCACCGCGCCGAAGGATCGCCAACTGGCCGGAAACGGGGGGAAAAACAATGGCAAACCGGTGCCGCGCCTTTGCCTCGACAGCAGGCGCCGGCTCGGTCTATCCTGCCGTCATGGCGCATGTCATCGACCGCGACAAATGGGCCAGGATGCCCGACCGTTGGCAAGGCGAACTCGAGTGCGGCGCCTGGGGTTCCAACTCCTGCCTGATCTTCAACTTTCTGCCCGGCACCGGTGGCGGCCCGCGCCTGCACCGGCACCCGTACAGCGAGATATTCATTGTCCGCCAGGGCAGCGGCCTGTTCACGGTCGGCGACCGGGAGATCGAGGCATTCGCGGGCCAGATCCTGATCGTGCCGCCCAACACGCCGCACAAATTCACCAATCTCGGTCCCGGCCCGCTGGAGACCATCGATATCCACGAGAACGGCAGCTTCGTCACCGAGTGGCTGGAGTAGATCCCGAACCTCCTGTTCGGCAAGAGTCCCGAAGGCAGCGCCTATTTCGCGCCGAGCCTGACCAGAACCGCTCTCGGGATATTGTATTCGCGGATGACCGCATCGTGCTTGCGCAGGCCGCAGAGCTCGCGCTGGATGAAGTAGGCATGGACGGCCTCGGCGGCATCCTTGAGGAGCCGGGGCCGCCTTTCCTCATCGCCGCCATCCTCGCGCAGTCTCGCCAGCGTCTGCTCGACGCGCTGGCCGGCGCGGCCGAGCGCCGCCGCCTTCTCGGCGAGGATTTCGTGGCCGAGCAGGTCGAGCGCGTTGTCCTGCGCGCCCGCTCGTCCAAAATACGAAGGCATGCGAACCGACATTCCTCTTCCTACTCCGCCGGCCGCGTCTCTTCCAGCACGCTTTCCTCATTGAACAGGAAACCGCCGGACTGCCGCTTCCAGAGCCGCGCGTAAAGCCCGTCCAGCGCCACCAGCTCGTCATGCGTGCCCTGTTCGACGATGCGCCCGCCGTCGAGCACGACCAGCCGATCGAGCGCGGCGATCGTTGACAGGCGGTGCGCGATGGCTATCACGGTCTTGTCTTCCATCAGCCGCGCCAGGTTTTCCTGGATCGCCGCCTCGATGTCGGAATCGAGCGCCGACGTCGCTTCGTCCAGGATCAGGATCGGCGCATCCTTGAGGAAGACGCGAGCGATTGCCACACGCTGGCGCTGGCCGCCTGACAGCTTCACGCCGCGTTCGCCGACATAGGCTTCGTAGCCGGTGCGCTCGCGATTGTCGCGCAGGCCTGTGATGAACTCGTGTGCCTCGGCCTTCCGCGCCGCCGCGATCACTTGCGCCTCGGTCGCGTCCGGCATGCCGAGCTTGATGTTGTCGCGCAGCGAGCGATGGAACAAGGCCGTGTCCTGGCTGACCACGCCGATATTGGCGCGCAGCGAATTCTGTGTCACCTGCGCGATGTCCTGGCCGTCGATCAGGATCTTGCCGCCCTCGAGGTCGTAGAGGCGCAGGATCAGGTTGGCCAGCGTCGTCTTGCCTGCTCCCGATGGGCCAACCAGCCCGACCTTCTCGCCGGGCCTGACGACGAGGTCGATGCCGTCGAGCACGCCGGCCCCCTTGCCGTAGTGGAAGGTCACGTTCTTCACATCGATGCGGCCGCCGGCCACGATCAATTCCTTGGCCTCCGGCGCGTCGATGAGGCCGAGCGGCTGCGAGATCAACGCCTTGGAGTTCTCCAGCACACCGAGATTCCTGAGGATGCCGTTGAGCTGCATCATCACCCGGCCCAGTAGCATGTTGAGCCGCAAGACGAGCGAAAGCGTGAAGGCGACGGCGCCGACGGTGATCGAGCCTTCGACCCAGAGATAGATGGCAAAGCTGGCGATGGTGGTGATCATGACGCCCGACAGCGTCGTCAGCGCCATGCGCACGCCGGTCAGCCGGCGCGTGAACGGACGAAGCGCATCGAGATAGATGTCGAAGCCGCTCCGGATGTAGCGGTCGTCGCCATCGGCCGAAAACAGCTTCAGCGTCTGCACGTTGGAGTAGGAATCGACGATTCGGCCGTTGATCATCGAGCCGGCCTCGGCGGTGGCCTCGGCGTGCCTGCGGATCGCCGGCAGATAGCGCTTGGCCAGAAAGCCGAAGGCGGCGATCCAGATCACCACAAGCACTGCCAGCCTGAAATCGAGGCCGGCGACCAGCGCCAGCGTCGTCACCGTATAGACGATCATGAACCAGATGACCTCGATGAAGCTCTCCATCAGGTCGCCGGTCGCCTGGCCAGCCTGCCAGACCTTAGTGGCGATGCGGCCGGCGAAGTCGTTCTGGAAGAAGGCGTAGGACTGACGCGAGACATGGCGATGCGCCTGCCAGCGCACCAGATTGTAGAAGCCGGGCGTGATCGTCTGCTCGTCGACCAGTGCCGACAGGCCGACCACGGCCGTGCGTATGACAAGCACCACGGCGCCCATGAACAGGAGTTCAGGGCCGGCGGCGGTCCACAGCGCATGCCAGCTGCGCTCGCCGGGAAGCTGATCGAGGATGTCGACCAGCCGTCCGACGAAATAGAACAGCCCGGCCTCGACCAGTGGCGCGATGCCGCCAATGACCAGCATGGCGAAGAAGGCGAGCTTCGCCTGCCCGACATAGTGCCAGAGGAAGCCGCCGACACCCGCGGGTGGCCGAAGAGACGCAGGCTCGCGGAATGGATAGACCCAGTGCTCGAACCAGCGATAGACGGCTTGCATCATTCCGCGGCTTCACCCTTGGCAATAACGTCGTTGTCGGCCTCGGCCGGAGCCTCATCAAGCAGGAAACCGCCCGACTGGCGTTGCCAGAGCTGCGCGTAGAGCCCGCCCTTGGCGACGAGATCCTCGTGCGAACCCTCCTCGATGACGCGACCCTTGTCCATGACGACGAGCCTGTCCATCGCAGCGATAGTCGACAGCCGGTGCGCGATGGCGATGACGGTCTTGCCCTGCATCAGCCGGTAGAGGTTTTCCTGGATCGCGGCTTCGGCCTCGGAATCGAGCGCCGACGTCGCCTCGTCGAGGATGAGGATCGGCGCGTCCTTCAGCATGACGCGGGCAATGGCGATGCGCTGCCGCTGGCCGCCGGACAATTTGACGCCGCGGTCGCCGACATGGGCGTCGAAACCCGTGCGTCCGCTGGCGTCGATCAGCCCGCCGATGAAGTCGATCGCCTCGGCCCGCTCCGCCGCCTCGACCAGCATCTCATTGGTGGCATCCGGCCGGCCGTAGAGGATGTTCTCGCGCACCGAACGGTGCAGCAGCGAGGTGTCCTGCGTCACCATGCCGATCTGCGCGCGCAGCGAATCCTGTCTCACCGCAGCGATCTCCTGGCCGTCGATGAGGATCCTGCCGCTTTCCAAGTCGTAGAAGCGCAGGAGCAAGTTGACCAGCGTCGACTTGCCGGCGCCCGAGCGGCCGACGATGCCGACCTTCTCGCCCGGCCTCACGGTCAGCGACAGATTCTCGATGACGCCCTTTTGCTTGCCATAGTGGAAACGGATGTCCTCGAAGCGGATCTCGCCTTGGCTGACGGCGATGTCCTTGGCGTCCGGCCTGTCATCGACCAGGCGCGGCAGCGAGATCGACGCGATGCCGTCCTGCACCGTACCGATATTCTCGAACAGGCCCGACATCTCCCACATGATCCATTGCGACATGCCCCACATGCGCAGCACCAGGCCGATCACCACGGCGACCGCACCGATCGTCACCGCCTGGCCGAGCCACAGCCACAGCGACAGCGTGGTGACCGAGAACAGGAGCAGCGCGTTGAGGATGTAGAGCAGGCCGTAGAGCACCGTCACCAGCCGCATCGACCGGTAGACCGTCTCGAGAAAGCCCGTCATGCCCTCCTTGGCGAAGGACGCTTCGCGGCGCGCATGGGAAAACAGCTTCACCGTCTGGATGTTGGTGTAGCTGTCGACGACGCGGCCGGTCATGGTCGAGCGCGCATTGGCCTGCTCCTCGCCGACCTTGCCGAGCCGCGGGATGAAATAGCGTAGCAGCCCGATATAGCCGACCAGCCAGATAGCGAGCGGCGTCGCCAGCCGCCAGTCGGCCGAACCGACGATGAACAGCATGCCAAGGAAGTAGACGATGACGTAGTTGAGCACGTCGATGAGCTTGATGACGCACTCGCGCACGGCGAGCGCCGTCTGCATCAGCTTGGTGGCGATGCGGCCGGCGAACTCGTCCTGATAGAAGGTCATCGACTGCTTCAGCAGGTAGCGGTGCACCTGCCAGCGGATGCGCATGGGATAGTTGCCCATCAGCGTCTGCTGGTTAAGAAGCGAGTGGAACCACACGGTGCCCGGCAGCGCGAACAGCACGACGAAGGCCATGCCTGCGAGCTTCCAGCTCTCGGTCTGCAGGAAGGTCTCGCGATTTTGCCCCGAGAGCCAGTCGACGATGCGGCCCATAAAGCCGAACATCCACACTTCGGCGACGGCAATCGCCGTCACCAGGAGCGCGTCGAGGATGATGTAGGGCCAGGCGCCGCGCGTGTAGTGCACGCAGAAGGCGACCAGCGTCTTGGGCGGTTCGACCGGCTCCGCGGCCGGGAACGGATCGAGCTTGTTTTCAAACCAGCGGAACATTGCAGGCACTCGACTGTCTATGCGCTCACGCGGCGCGGGATTGATGGACAAGCTTGCTCGACCGTGCAGCGCCGCGGGCCGGCGATGCAGAATCATCTGCATCGCCGGCCCTGCTTCGCGCTATATAGGGTGTCGCGGGCTTTTCGCCGACAGGCTCAGCCGACGATCCTGACGCCCCAGAGTTTGCGGACGAAAAACTGGCACCTGCCCGGCTTTTCGCGCCGGGCCGGATCAGCCTGATGAGGCGGCGCACCAGCGAAGGCCGGCTGTGATCGGGCACGGCGCGTGAGAAGTCGACGTCCGGCAGCATGCCGCGATGCGGACGCCGGCGCGTCTCGGCGTGCACTGCCGACGAGTAGGTCTCGCCGACCAGCAGCGCCCAGGTCGCCATTCTGCGCTCGTGCAGGTTTCTTGAGCCGGGTATTTTGTAGGGATCGAACATCGGTCCATCCTCCATGTGCAAATGCGATAAAAAGGGTGACGCAACATCGACCTCCGGCATTCGGCCGAAGGGGCCGGGTACGTCGGTGCGCGCAGCGTCGGTCCGGACATGACGGCAGGCGTCAGTCAGAGCACGGTCAGGTGGGGCGTCAGGCCCCTTTGGGCGTTTGAAAAACATCGCAGGATTCCTTCGAGAGCCGAAAACTGGGTTCGGCGGGAATCGGAGCGATCAAGTCTTAGAGAGTCAGGAGAATCGTCGTACCGAAACCGCCGCGGGGCGCATAAGCCCCCAGGAGGGGCGCTGGTTGTGCATGGTCATCATGAATTCCCCCTCCATCGGTTCGGGTTGACGATGAAAGGCGTATACTCGACTTCGCAGAAAATGGCCACCCGCCAGTCCAGCAATCTGCGAAACCTGGAAATCCCTGTGGCCGATCTGCCACTTATTAGAAAGACGCGGAAATGAACGACCGTCTCCGCATCGCGCTCTACCAGCCTGACATCGCCGGCAACACCGGAACGATCCTGCGCTTCGCCGCTTGCCTCGGCCTTGGTGTCGACATCATCGAGCCGGCAGGCTTCCCGCTCTCCGACCGGGCGCTGAAACGGGCCGGCATGGACTACCTCGAAATGGCTGATCTGACCCGGCATGTCGACTGGCACGCCTTCGAGCAATGGCGCGCGGGCGACGCGCGGCGGCTGGTGCTGCTCACCACCAAAGCCGCTGCCGCCTATACGGACTTTGCCTTTGCCGATGGAGACGTCCTGCTTTTCGGTCGCGAATCCGCAGGCGTGCCGGATCCGGTCCATCACGCTGCGGATGCGCGACTGACCATCCCGCTGCGGCCAGGCGCGCGCAGCATCAACGTCGCGCTGTCTGTCGCCATGGTCGCGGGCGAAGCGATCCGCCAGCTCGGATAGGATCCGCAATCCGCCATCCCTGCCATCGCCGACGGCGGTGGTTTCTCCAGTCAGTCTCGCCCAGGCGCACATTGCCTTCTCCTGCATTTGCCCGATCAGGATTTCTTCGCTACAAGCTCAACCTAACTTGAGGTCAAGCGGAAAGTGGGAGATGGCTCCAGCAACGGAACTGACGGTCGGCCAGGTGGCCATGCGCAGCGGCGTGGCTGTATCGGCGCTGCATTTCTACGAGACGCGCGGACTGATCCGCAGCCACCGCACGGCGGGCAACCAGCGGCGCTACGGCCGCGACGTGCTGCGGCGCGTGGCGATCATCCGCGTCGCCCAGGAAGTCGGCATCTCGCTGGCCGAAATCGCCACGGCGCTGCAATCCCTGCCCGAGGGCCGCACGCCGACGCGCGAGGATTGGAATCTACTTTCGACGGCTTGGCGCAACGGGCTCGACCACAAGATCAACCAGCTGAAGAAGCTGCGCGACGGCCTGAGCGACTGCATCGGCTGCGGCTGCATGTCGATCGACAGATGCCCGCTCAGGAACAAGGAAGACCGGCTGGCGCGGGAGGGCACCGGAGCGCGAAGGCTGATAGCGCGCTGATCACCCCACTGGGGCCGCCACTCTCAATCCGCCGCCGGCAGCCGCCTTATCGTGAATTCGATGACGTCGCCTGGCCGCTCGAACCAGCTTTCGATCTCGGTCCAGTAGGCCTGCTTGGGGAAGCGCTCGAACCATTCCTTGGCCTTCAGGCGGGCGTCCGAACGCGGCAGGATGAAGGTCTCGCGCAGGAAGCCGTCGCGCGGCATGCGCTCGCGCTCGGCGCGCGAGCGGTCGAGCCTTTTCTTCAAGCCATCCAGCGGCGGTCTTGCCGGGGTGCGCACGAAGGAACTCCTTGCACCGTGGTCGGGACT
>NZ_RZOI01001420.1:0-409 GCF_004022645.1 Mesorhizobium sp. M4A.F.Ca.ET.020.02.1.1
TCACATGGCCGGCCAGCTCGTCCAGGTCACGCGGCAGGCCGTGGCGCTCGACATAGTCGGAGCTGGCGAGCGTCGCCTCGCGCGCCGTGCCGATTCGGCGCGCGATCATGTCGCTGTCCGGCAGCGTGCCGGCGCGCACCACGCAGTCGACGCCCTCGCGCACGAGATCGACGAGGCGGTCGCCCTCGCCGATATGCAAGCTGAGCCCAGGATAGCGGGCGAGCAGCGCTGGCAGTTCCGGGATGACGACGGTACGAGCCAGGTTGCCGTTGATGTCGATGCTGAGCCGTCCACGCACCTCATGCGCGCCGAAGCCGCCCTCGGCGTCCTCGATGTCGGCGAGGATGCCGATGCAGCGCTGGTAATAGGCGTCACCATCGAGAGTGGTCGTGACGTGGCGGGTGGTGCG
>NZ_RZOI01001421.1:0-407 GCF_004022645.1 Mesorhizobium sp. M4A.F.Ca.ET.020.02.1.1
CGACTCTCGGCGTCACGCAGGTGACGAAGGCCGAGGTGGCTGCGCTCACGCCCGAAGATGCCAACCGGGTGTTCCAGGGCCTCGTGACGAAGATTGATCAGACCGAAGATCTCGGCAAACGGCCGCCGGCGGCCGAGGGTCTGGCGCGCCTTTGCGGAGACCGGCCGGAACTGCGCGAACCGCTGGTTGCATTCCTCGGACGACTGCCGGTGAGCAAGATCGGCGGGTGGGTGGTTAGCGGCTGGGGTGTGGCGGTTGAG
Organism: Mesorhizobium sp. M4A.F.Ca.ET.020.02.1.1; assembly: GCF_004022645.1. Taxonomy (NCBI): domain Bacteria; kingdom Pseudomonadati; phylum Pseudomonadota; class Alphaproteobacteria; order Hyphomicrobiales; family Phyllobacteriaceae; genus Mesorhizobium; species Mesorhizobium sp. M4A.F.Ca.ET.020.02.1.1. Next base: position 261 of record NZ_RZOI01001421.1, read on the forward strand.
GGTCCGCAGGCGCAAGAGTTCGCCGAGCTCGTGGGAGAGTGGGCAACGCAGACCTCGAACAAGCCACTGAGCGTCGTCGCGTCGCTGCAGCTGAACCCGAAGTCGAAGAGAAAGTAACATGGGAACCTCCGGCACCAAGCCCAGTTC
>NZ_RZOI01001422.1:0-407 GCF_004022645.1 Mesorhizobium sp. M4A.F.Ca.ET.020.02.1.1
CGCTTTCAAGGCGCAGGTAAAGGTTCCCGCCGACATCGGCGGCATGGTCGACACCCTGCTTTCCCGATCCGCGCTGGGCATGCTTGGCCTCGCCCGCAAGGCCGGCGCGGTCGTTCTCGGCGCCGCCAAGGTCGAGAACGCGGTGCGCGAGGGCCAGGCCTTGCTGGTGCTTCATGCGACAGAAGCGTCGGATGACGGCGTCCGCAAGATCAGTCAGGCCCGGCAGGCAACGGTTCATCTCGGCGGGCCGGCCATCCCTGCCTACAAACTTTTCCCCGAGGCCGAGTTGAGCTTGGCATTGGGGGGTACAAATGTGATACATGCTGCCGTCCTCGCGCAAGACGCGGGCAAGGCGGTTGAGAAGCGCATGGTTGCGCTCGACCGGTATCGGGGCGGTTCACCGGGCG
>NZ_RZOI01001423.1:0-406 GCF_004022645.1 Mesorhizobium sp. M4A.F.Ca.ET.020.02.1.1
CCCTGCATCACTTTGCTGATCGCGGGGTGAGCGATGAGGTGGCCGGCCTGGTCGATGACAAATCCCTGGCCGCTGCGGCCCACGCGGCTTTCGGAAACGATGAGCCAGATAGGCTTCAGACTGATTTCGGCGATGACCGAGTTGGCGACAACTAAATTGTCGTAACTGGCCATCGCCACGGTTATGGAGGGTTCGGAACCCGGGCGATAAATGACTGGGCCGTACCAGATCTTCGCCGTCCTGGCGCCCACGACAGCGGGATCGCCTGAGCGATCCGCGCCACTTTCTGTCCTGTTTTTGCCAGTGCGAGAGATGTGCAGCCGCTCCGCGCCAGTACCGTCGACAATACTGATGCTGAGGATTCCCTGGGCCTGGTGCATCGCTCGTACGGCAAGAAGCCGGAGCT
>NZ_RZOI01001424.1:0-404 GCF_004022645.1 Mesorhizobium sp. M4A.F.Ca.ET.020.02.1.1
CCGCCAGCTGCAGAATGGCACGACGATGATGCTGCCCACCGAGGACAGCCTCTGGGTCGGCGCCGAGCTCACGCGCCGCTTCGGCCTGCCATACTGGACGCTGACCACCTCGGCCACCGATGCCAATCGCGGCGCCATCCGCATCGCCCGCATGATCACCGGCCGCCCGAAAGTGCTGGTCTTTTCCGGCTGCTATCACGGCGGCGTCGAGGAGGCGCATGTCGAGATCCGCGACGGCAGGATCGGCATGCGCAACATGATCCACCCGAACGGCGTCGATCATTCGGCCGTATCCCGGGTGGTCGAATTCAACGATGTCGCCGCGCTCGAGGAAGCGCTCTCGCATGGCGATGTCGCCTGCGTTTTGACCGAGCCGCTGATGACCAATTTCGGCATGATCCCGG
>NZ_RZOI01001425.1:0-400 GCF_004022645.1 Mesorhizobium sp. M4A.F.Ca.ET.020.02.1.1
CTATCACGAGACGCTGAAACGGCTGTTGACAAGAACCCATGCCAGGTTCGGCTATGCGGTGCTGATCGACTGCCATTCGATGCCGGCCAGCATAAGGGTCGGCGACAATGGCGTGCGGCCGGATTTCATCATTGGCGACCGTTTCGGGATTTCCGCAACGGCGGCGCTGACCGAGACGGCGATCGCCCTGCTCACCGGCATGGGCTACACGGTGGCCCACAACAAGCCCTATGCCGGGGGCTTCATCACCGAGCATTACGGCCGTCCGGCGCGCCATCTGCATGCGCTGCAGATCGAGGTCAATCGCGGGCTCTACATGAACGAGCGGACGTTCCAGAAATCGCCCGGCTTCGACGCGCTTGCCGACGACCTCACGCGCTTCTCGGCCGATCTGATGGCG
>NZ_RZOI01001426.1:0-400 GCF_004022645.1 Mesorhizobium sp. M4A.F.Ca.ET.020.02.1.1
GGCAAGGACTATGCCTCGCCGCTGCAGGGTCGGCCAGCCGTTCCCCACCAGAGACCGCTCGAGAGCGCTGAAAGCGGCCTCCGCTTGGCCCTGCTCGAGTTGCAGCAGCGCTAGGCCGGGCTGCGGATCCCAGCCCGCCGCGTGCGACGCGCGGTAGGCTGTTTCCGCTTCCGCGAATTCTCCGGCCGCGAGATGAATGTCGCCCAGCACGCGTAATGCATCGCCCGTCGCCCAGGGCGCGTCGAGCGCCAGCTGGTCGAGCGCCGCGCGCACCAGTGCCTCCGCCTCCTTCAGCGTGCCGAGGACACCGAGCACCTCGGCGCGGTGCAGCCGGCACGAGCCAGACAGGTCTTCCAGCCCATGTCCCCTGCACCAGTCCTCATAGCCGCGGGTCCACTGG
>NZ_RZOI01001427.1:0-398 GCF_004022645.1 Mesorhizobium sp. M4A.F.Ca.ET.020.02.1.1
CGCCGAAGCGGCCCTCGATCGCATCGAGCAGGGCGCCGAGCTGCTCGGGCCTGGCGATGACGGCGAGCCCGCCCCGCGGCTTCGCCACCGCGGCAGCGCTTCTGATCCAGCTTTCGAACAGCCCGTCCTCCATCACATGCGCCTGCTTGCGCAGCGCATCCGGCGTGGCCTGATCCTCGGCGGCGTTGAAGGGCGGGTTCATGATGACGAAGTCGAAGCTGTTGTCGGCAAGGCCGGCCGCGCCGCGCGCTTTGCCGGACAGCGCGACATCGGCCCTCAGCACCGAGGCCCGGTCGCCGAGATGCGCATTGCCGGGGTGGGCAAGCGTCGCGGCCGCGAATTCGGCCATGTCCGGCGAGCATTCGACCAGCATGGCCCGCGCTGCGGGACAGCGCGAC
>NZ_RZOI01001428.1:0-395 GCF_004022645.1 Mesorhizobium sp. M4A.F.Ca.ET.020.02.1.1
GTGTGGGGCGCGGTCGTCGGCGCTCTGATCGTCAGCCTGCTGACGACGGCGCTTCGGGTGTTCGGCACGGACCCGTCCAGCCTCGAACTCTACAAGGGAGCAATCATCATGGTCGCTCTCCTGGCCGATTCCGGCATGACCTACGCCAAGGCCCGGCTTGTCGAGGCAGCACGATGAACGAGCCAGCTCCGGCCTTGCCGATCCCGCCTGGATCCAGCTTTGCGCTGATGACCTCCCCGGATACGGAAAGACACGCGACAGCCGGCGTGCATAAACCCGTCGTCATTCTACCGCTCGGCGCTGTCGAGCAACATGGTCCGCATCTGCCGCTCGGCGTCGATTGCTGGCTTGCGGAAGCGGTTGCGCTCGCCGCGGCGGAAGGACAGGCCTCCATC
>NZ_RZOI01001429.1:0-391 GCF_004022645.1 Mesorhizobium sp. M4A.F.Ca.ET.020.02.1.1
AACCAATGTTGAGTCTCCGACCATTTCCGTCGTCGGCATCGGCGCGTCAGCCGGCGGCATCGAGGCGCTTGGCCGCTTTTTCGATGCGATGCCGGCGGACAGCGGTTGCGCCTTCGTGGTCGTCTTGCATCTCGACCCGAAGCACGAAAGCGAGATGGCGCGCGTTCTGGCATCTCACACGACCATGCAGGTTGCGCAAGTCGTGGACGGCATGCGAATCGTTTCCGATCGGGTCTATGTGATCGCTCCCGATACCGACCTCAAGATCAGCGATGGCGGGCTGCACGTGTCCCGACCGGCAGAGGTCCGCGGCAACCGCCATCCCGTCGATGTCCTGTTCCGATCGCTTGCGTCGGACCAGCGGAAACGGGCCATCGCCATCGTTTTGTCG
>NZ_RZOI01000142.1:0-10453 GCF_004022645.1 Mesorhizobium sp. M4A.F.Ca.ET.020.02.1.1
CTTCAACGCGGCCACCGAGCGCAGCGTATCGGCAATGGTGGCGGCCGCGTTGAAGGCCGGAATGACGACGCCGTAGCCAGCCATCACATGAACCGCCAATCCGCGAGATCCTTGACCTCAAAGATCTTGTCGATCGCACACAGCGACGGGTCGGCCCGGCGCCGCTTCATCGATTTGTGGAGTGCGCGCATGAACTCGCGACGGGGAATATCAGGCTCCCTGGTCATGTTGCCGGGATGGCGCCTGTAATAGAGCCCCACCGTATCGGGCATGACATAGTTCGGGCCGCTCTCGAAAGTGCGCAGCAGGTAGTCCGTGTCTTCGGCCTGGCTGAAATCGGTGTCGAAGTCACCGATCCGATCGACAAGCCGGCGCGTGAATATCCCGGCCGACAGATGGATTCCGCGCACGGTCACGCAGTGGCTGTCGGCCGCCGGCTCCAGCGTCTCGTCGTCCAGATTGTCGGCCAGGGTCATCAGCGAATAGGTCAGATCGAGACCGGGATCGGTTTCGAAAAGCGCCAAATCGTCCTTGAAGCGGCCGGCCGGCGAGATGTCGTCCGAATCGAGGAAGGAGACAAAGCCGGTCTGTGGCAGGAGCCGCCGGAGGCCGGCGTTGCGCGCCTTGGTGACGCCCATATTGGGCTGCTGGAAAAGACGGATGCAGGATGCTTCGCTCATCATCGAGCGCACCACCTCAACCGAGCCGTCGATCGAGCCGTCGTCGATGACGATGATGTCGAGATCGGCACGGTCGCGCTGCCTGAGCAGCGAGCGCAGCGCAGCGCCGACATACTTCTCGCGGTTATGGACTGGCATAATCACGCTCAGCTTCATGCGGAGCCTCGCGCGAGAAACCCGGAAACTTTGGCGGCGATTTCCTCCGGGCGCGTCCCCAGCGCCAGACGGTAGCATGGCAAGAGGCGGGTAAGATCGCTGAAAAAGCGAAAGCCGCCTTCGCGCTCGCCAGGCATCTGAGCGATGCCGGACGGCGCCAACGCAATCATGGCGTCCTTGCGCGACAAGGGCATGACCGAGCTTGTCCCACCACCGCCGATATGTGGCACCACCAGCGCTGCGATGTCCAGACTTGCCGGCAGCGGCCGGGGCGCGACGTCATCGATGTGGAACGGATGCTTGCCCTGCCAGTTCAGCGGACCATAGGATTTCAGCCGCTGCCTGAGGCCAAGCCGTTCGAAACCCTCGGGATCCTGCTTGAGGGTGGAAAACAGCGGATACGCCCTTACCCCCTCATCCGTCCTGTCGATAAGCACATAGTCGTCGCCGACGCTGTCCAGGCCGTTGAGCAGGCCGGCGACGACGGTTCCCGATTTTCCTGCTCCACCGGCGCCGGCAAGCAGGATGCCCTTGCCGCCGATGCCCAGCGTGCCGGCATGCGCAAGCCGCATGCCGCGCGCCGCGTAGTCCCAATGCAGAAAGGCGCGCAGCGGCGCGCCCGGCTCCCAGGGCGGAAAGCCGTCGGCGGAGCGCATCAATTGCGCGCCGACACGGCGCTTGGGATCGTATACCTGCCAAAAGTCGAGGTCGTGGAAGTAGGAGCCGCGCAGCCCGGCGTCGGCAAGCCGGGAGGCAAAGGCGTGCGGGGCGAACTGCGCCTCGCCCCATTTCGCCGGAGCGGCGATGTTACCGATGCCTGGATGGGCGTTGAGGATGCGGCATACGCCCGACGCTTGCCGATCACCGCCGGCCGGAACAAGGCCGCGGTCGATGGCATCCGCGAAGGGGCCGGGCGTGAGATGGACAGCCATGTCCAACCGGTGCAAACGGACATCCCGCGTGACGGAATAGCTGGCGGCCGCACTCTCGGCCATGGCCAAAACCTGGCGGGCATAGTCCGGCAAGCTTCCGAGGGTGACCTGCGACATGGCCTGTTCCCGCGCACCGTCGCCAATGCGATCGGCCGCTCCCGGATGTCTCACGACGCGTGCTTGACCGCGGGCCAGCCCAAGGGTTCCTCGACCTCATGGATCGGATCGACCATGATGAGATCGGCAAGATCGTCGTGGACGTCAACTTTCAGGGGTTCGCGGGACGCGGCAAGCTCGGCCGGCAGCCCGCTCGGCAGCGGCTGCGCCGACGCATCCGGGGCTGGCGCCAGCAGGCCGAAATCGATGAGCTGCGCGATGAAGCTTTCGAGTTCGACCAATCCTATCGTCGCCGTTCCCGCGGCCAGTCCGACCAGCGCCGGGGCCGGCACGCCCAACGACAGCGCTTGCCAGATACGGCTGCCCGTATCGGAGAAACCGAAATACCTTCCGCTCGCGAGATCAAGCACGACGGCTTCGCCGTCGAAGGATTCAAAAACGATATCCTTGCTCGCAACAGCGTAGACATCCGCTGCCCGCATTGTTCTTGCCCCACTTCATAGCTCAAGCAACCGCGGTACCGCGGTGCTCCCCCCGAGGAACGCCTGTAAACACTCGGTTCCTGCTTGGCAAGACGATGGACACGGCGAGACACCTGTCACTTTTGGGGTTCTATGCGGCGGATCAGGCCTCGATTTCCAGCGCCGTCATCGGCCTCGAGCAGCAGGCGAGAATGAAGCCGTCGGCGATCTCGTGATCGAGGATGCCGCCATTGTGGCTCATCTCGACCTCGCCGGACACCTTCTTCACCTTGCAGGTGCCGCACAGGCCGAATTCGCAGGCGGCCGGGATCCTGACGCCAGAAGCGCGCGCCGTCTGCAGCACGGTTTGCCCGGCGATGCATTCGGCATCGACATCGGAAAGTGAAAAGCGAACCGGCGTCGCGGCCTCGACGGGCATCTCGATGCCGCCGTCGGTCGGCAGCGCGAACGGCGCCGGCACCTCCTCCACCACCGGCGCGGCAAAGCTTTCCTGGTGGTATTTGGCCATGTCGAAGCCGGCGGCCTCCAGCATCTGCCGGACGGCGCGCATGAACGGGTCGGGGCCGCAGCAGAAGATTTCCCGCTCGCGGTAGTCAGGTGCCAGAAGCGGAAGCCTTATGGCGTCGATCCGCCCCATGTGACCGAACCAGCCCTCGCGGCTGGAGCGTTCCTCGATCATAAAGCCGAGCGACAGGCCGGGCATGCGACTGCCCAGCAATTCAAGCTCCTTGCGGAAGATGATCTCTTCCGCCCTGCGCGCGCAGTTGACGAAACCGACATCGGTCCAGGGCGCGCAGTCGTTCAGCCAGCGCAGCATCGACATCATCGGCGTGACGCCGGAGCCGGCAGAGATGAACAGGTACTTGGCCGCCGGATGGCTGTGCAGCGAGAAATCGCCGGCCGGGCCATAGGCCTTCACATGGGCGCCGGGCTTGAGATTGTCGAACATCCAGCGCGTGCCGATGCTGCCGGCCTGCGCCTTCACCGTCACCGCGATCGAAAACGGCCGCGAGGGCGATGAGGACAGCGTGTAGGTGCGCATCAGCGGTCCGTCGGCGACCGGCAGTTCCAGCGTCACGAACTGGCCGGGCTTGTAGCGGAACCAGGTCTGGTTGTCGGAGCGGAAGGTGAAGGTCTTGACGTCCGGCGCCTCGTCGCTGACGCCGATCACCTCCAGCACCTGCAGCCGGTCGTTCCAGGGCGCCATCTCGTCGAGATGGCGATAGAGGGCGAGATCGGTCATCGCGTTCATCCCTTGGTCCTTTTCATTCTGCACATGTCGTGATGCCAAAACCGCTCAACACTTTTGGGCGCCATGTGCTAGGCAACACTGCGCAGCGTCGGCTGGCCGCCTTCGGCAAGGCGCGGGCCGATGAAGCCGGCGTACCATTCGACGAACTGGATGACGCCGCCCTCATGCTGCTCCGAATAGGGGCCGGGCTCATAGGCCGGCGACAGAATGCCGAAAGCGTTTTCCTCGACGATGCGGCGATCCTGGTCGTTGGTCTCGGTCCAGACATGGGTGAGTTCGGCAAGATCGTAATCGACGCCTTCCACCGCATCCTTGTGGACCAGCCATTTCGTCGTCACCGCGGTTTCGGTGGCGCTGATCGGCAGCACCCGGAAGGTGACGGCATGGTCGATCAGGATATGGTTCCAGGTCGTCGGATAGTGGTAATGCATCAACGTGCCGATGCGGTCCGCCGAGACGCTCGTGGATAGGTTCTTCCTCACCGCGCGCTTGCCGCTCATCGTATAGCTGACGGCATCGCGCAAGAGCGGCGCGCGGGTGGCGCGATACTGACCGGCGGGGTCGATGCGGAACTTGCTCGGCAGGCCCGCCGCCTCGCATTTCGCCCAATGCGCCTGCATCTCGGGATCGCTTTCGGCACCATGTACGCCGGTCACGGTCGGCGCCTCGGGAAAGGTCTTGCAGAGTTCGGGATGATTGCCGGCGCAGTGGTAGCACTCGCGGTTGTTTTCCCAGACCAGCTTCCAGTTGCCCTTCTCAACGATGGTCGATTCGAAAGCGACCTTCGCTTCGCTCAATCGATGCGGCAGGAGATAGGGTTCGATCATGGCGCGCATCGGCGCGAAATCGGCTGGCTGTTTCGCCAGGCAGATGAAGATGTAGCCGCCGACGCTCTCGCAGGTGACCGGCTTCAGGCCGAACTGGCTCTTGTCGAAGCCATCCGCCATCTGGCGGGCGAACAGCAGCCTGCCGTCGAGTTCGTAGGTCCATTGATGATAGGGGCAGACGAGCTTCGCCGCGGTGCCCTTCTCGGCGTTGCAGACGCGGCTGCCGCGATGGCGGCAGGAATTATGGAAGGCGTTGATCCTGCCTTGCTGGTCGCGGACCAGGACCACCGGATAATCGCCGATCTGCGCGGTGATGTAGCTGCCCGGCTTCGGCAATTCGCAATCGTGGCCGATGAACAGCCAGTCGCGATACCAGATTAGTTCCATGTCGAGCTTGAAGTAATCCGGGTCGGTGTAGAAAGGCTGTTCGAGCGAAAAGCCCTGCCTGCGGTTATGCAGGTGCCTCAGCATGTCGTTGCGCGCATCCATGTCCTGTCCCTCGCGTCGGTCGCATCAAGGACTGAACTGGTGGTGATGGAGAGGAACGGCGGCCACCGGCAGGGCCAGGCGCGCGCCATCCGCCTCTTGACCGCCCACCGCGATCAGTCGAGCCTAGAAATCTGGGGCTGGTTTCCGGGCTCTGGAGTGCCCTTGCGGGCGGGCGCGACACCTTCCCAGGCCAGATGGCCCAGTGGTCTCCCGTCGCGACTTGAACTCCACCACCGTTGCGGGGGCAGCGCCGGAATTTGACCGGCTTCCCAATTCTCCGTCCCGTCGTCACGGGTCGGCACCTGAGATGGCCTGATCTAATCACTAAGGCCGGCGGACCGTCGGTACGAAAACGACATCGCATCCGTGCGGGCGCGACACGCGTTTCGGGTTCGCGGCACGCTGGCGCCGAATTGCCGTCCTCGGGGGCGATCCGAATCGCGCGCTGGAAACGCCTTCATATCGACCGCTGACCGGGTCTGAATTGGTTAACAGTATAGAAAAGTGACCATTAGGAGATTCTAAAATCGAACCGAACGGTTCGTTTCTGTTGACAATGCGTGCAGGACGGTGTGAACGCAGATCTTCCAAATCGTCAACTGGGTCGATGGTCCATTCGGATAACATATTGATATTGCTTTACAATACAATACGTGTGGGAGGCCGTGGCACAATTTCAAGGTGCAGAGCCATGGTCCAGGCGAAACAACTTCGTGATTGGAAACCGGGAAGGGGCTCTCCCACATCGGGGCTGTCCGAACGACGCGCTTTCCTCCCAAGACACGCCGCTAGACGGACGGAAAAATATACTGGAGTACTAAAAATGAAAAAGATTGTTCTTACTGCCGCCGCCCTTCTGGCCATTTCCGGCAGCGCCTTTGCTGGTGGCAGCGACCACTACGGTTCGAACGGTGCCAATCAGCCCGCCGCTGCCGTCGACAGCTCGTACACGGCTTCGGTCAAGAAGTCGGAACCGGTCGCTCAGACGCCGGCACAGGGCTCGGACCGCAACCTGTTCGGCAACAACTAACACACGATCCCTGACCGCGGTGGGCGATGCCCGCCGCTCGGGATCCTCAGAAATTCAGGAACACTAAGATGAAGAAAATCATCCTTGCCACCGCAGCCCTCCTGGCCATCTCGGGCGGCGCTTTCGCAGCCGGCAGCGACCACTTCGGTTCTGACGGTGCCAACCAGCCGGCCACCGCGGTCGACAGCTCGTACACGGCTTCGATCAAGCAGTCGCAGCCGGCCGCCGAGAAGCCCGCCAACCAGGGCAGCGACCGCAACCTCTTCGGCAACAACTAGGCCGATCCGGACCACGCTCCAACGGAAGATGGACGCGGCGGACAGGCTCGCCGCTCCGATGCAGATTCAGGAGTACCAGAAATGAAGAAGATTGCTCTTACCGCCGCCGCACTTTTGATCGCCGCCGGCAGCGCCTATGCCCGCAATGACAATGTTGGCGGGACTGACATTAATCAGCGGCCGGCCGCCGCCGGCGTCGACACCACCCAGACGTCTTCGACGCGCGACACCAGCTCGCCGGTCTACAAGCTGCTAAACTCGTCGGGCGACGTTGAGAAGTCCGCCCCTCAGGGCAGCGATCGCAACCTGTTCGGCCGCTAACAGCCGGACAGAGCCGCCCATTCCGGTTCCACCGGCTGGCTGAATACCAGAGCGGCGGGCAGTGCCCGCCGCTCTTGTTTTGTCCAACGTGAAGTTCAGGCCGCCTTCGCTGCCGCCATGTGCAGCGTGAAGGAGTGGCCGTCCGCATCGAAGATGTGCAGGTCGCCGGCATCGGCGTTGAGCCGCAGCACAGCACCTCGCTTGACCTCGACATTGCCCGGCAGTTTCGTCACCAGCGGCAGGTCGGCGCGGCCGATGTCGACATAGACGAGTTGGACCTCGCCAAGCTGCTCGACATAGTCCACCGTTCCCTCGAACAGATACTCCGTGCCGGTAGCGATCGCCAGGTCTTCCGGCCGCACGCCGAAACTTACCGCCGCGCCATTCGCCGAGGCAGGGGTCGCGATCGGAACCGTCGCCTTGCGGCCGCCGACATGGCTGATGATGGTCGGATCGCCGGCCTTTTCGATCTTCGCCGGCAGAATGTTCATGGCCGGCGAGCCGATGAACTGGGCGACGAACAGATTGCCGGGCCGCTTATAGAGCTCCATCGGCGTGCCGACCTGCTCGATGCGGCCTTCCTTCAGCACCACGATCCGATCGGCCAGCGTCATCGCCTCGACCTGATCGTGGGTGACGTAGATCATCGTGGTGTTCGGCATTGATTCCTTCAGCTTGGCGATCTCGATGCGGGTGGCGACGCGAAGTGCCGCGTCGAGATTGGACAGCGGCTCGTCGAACAGGAACACTTTCGGATTGCGCACGATGGCGCGGCCAATGGCAACGCGCTGGCGCTGGCCACCCGACATCGCCTTGGGCAGCCGGTCGAGATATTTGGTCAACTGCAGGATCTCGGCCGCCTGCCGCACCCGCTTGTCGATCTCGGCCTTGCTTTCCTTGCCGATCTTCATCGAGAAGGCCATGTTGTCGTAGACGGTCATGTGCGGATAGAGTGCGTAGGACTGGAACACCATGGCGATGCCGCGTTTCGACGGCGGCACGTCGTTGACTACCTCGCCAGCGATCTTGAGCTCGCCCGACGTGATCTCCTCCAGCCCGGCGATGGACCTCAGCAAGGTCGACTTGCCGCAACCGGACGGGCCGACGAAGACGATGAACTCGCCCGACTTAATGTCGAGGTCGATGCCATGCAGGATGTTGAGATTGCCGTATGATTTCTTCACTTGCCTCAGCGTGACATCGGCCATGATTTCCTCCCAATGACGTCCGTTTCAAAAACTCAGTCGATGCGGCCGAACCAGGCGCCGTAGCCGCCAAGGCGGATGGAGCCGGCGCCAGCTTGGCTCGAAAAACCGTGCCCCGGCAAGGGCTGAAGCGAGCCGCCGCCGAGATCGACCTCGGCCGGCTCGCTGCCCAGGTTGAAGACGCAGACGACACGCTCATTGCCCTCGCGGCGGGTGAAGGCGACGGTGTCGCCCGCGCTTTCGATGAAGTCGATATCGCCCTTGGCCAGCGCCGGATGCTGGCGGCGGAAGGCGAGGAAGCGCCGGTAGTGCTCGAGCAGTGAGCTTGGGTCGCCCTGCTGCACGCTCACAGCCTGCGAAAGATGCTTGCCGGGCACCGGCAGCCAGGGCTTGGCCGCCGAGAAGCCGCCATTCTTGGCGGCGGCATCCCACACCATCGGCGTGCGGCAGCCATCGCGACCCTTGAATTCGGGCCAGAAGCGGATGCCGTAGGGATCCTGCAGGTCCTCGAACAAGAGTTCCGCCTCGCCGAGGCCGAGTTCCTCGCCCTGATAGAGGCAGACCGAGCCGCGCAGCGACATCAGCAGCGCCGAGATAACCTTGAGATAGGCGGTCGGATCGGCCTCGCTGGCGGCCCAGCGCGAGGCCGGCCGCATCACGTCGTGATTTGAGAAAGCCCAGCACGACCAGCCGTCGCTGGCGACCTTGCCGAAGGCCTCCAGCACCGCGCGCACCTTGGCGGCGCTGATCTTCTCGGGTGCGAGGAAGTCGAAGGAATAGCACATGTGGACGCGCTTGCCGCCGGCGGTGTAGGCGGCCACCACTTCCAGGCCGCGCTGCGAATCGCCGACTTCGCCGACCGCTGCCTGCGCCGGATATTCGTCGAGCAGGGCGCGGAAGCGTTCGAGGAAGCCGAGGTTCTCCGGCCGGCTCTTGTCGTAGATATGGTCCTGGTAGTTGTAGGGGTTGACAGCCGGAGCCGTCTGGTCGTTGCGCTCCTCGGGCGGCAGCGGCGGATTGTTCTCCAGCCCCTGGCTGTGGAAATAGAAATTGATGGTGTCGAGGCGGAAGCCGTCGACACCGCGCTCCAGCCAGAAACGGGTGACGTCGAGCAGCGCGTCCTGGACCTCCGCGTTGTGGAAGTTGAGGTCGGGCTGCTCGGCGAGGAAATTGTGCAGGTAGTATTGCTGGCGGCTGGTGTCCCATTGCCAGGCCGAGCCGCCGAAGATCGACAGCCAGTTATTGGGCGGCGTGCCGTCCGGCCTGGCGTCGGCCCACACATACCAGTCGGCCTTCGGATTGCTGCGGCTCGAACGGCTTTCCTTGAACCAGGGATGGATGTCGGCGGTATGTGACAGCACCTCGTCGATCATCACCTTGAGGCCAAGCCGATGCGCCTCCGCCACCAGCGCATCGAAATCGGCGAGCGTGCCGAACATCGGGTCGACGTCGCAATAGTCCGATACGTCGTAACCGAAGTCCTTCATCGGCGACTTGAAGAAGGGCGATATCCAGATGGCATCGACGCCGAGCGAGGCGATGTAGGGCAAGCGCCGGACAATGCCCTTCAGGTCACCGATGCCGTCGCCATTTGAGTCCTGGTAGCTGCGCGGATAGATCTGGTAGATCACCGCGCCCCGCCACCAGTCGCGATCGACGGCGGGGTCGGGCCTCGACGTCGCCTTCAAAGCCGATTGCATTGTCTCAACCTCCTTTCACCGAGCCGGCAAGCAGCCCGCGTACGAAATAGCGCTGCAGCGAGAAGAACACGATCAGCGGCACGATGATGGTCACGAATGCCGATGTCGTGAGGATCTCCCAGTCACCGCCGCGCGAGCCGAGCAGCGCGTTCAGCTTGGCGGTCAGCACGATCTGGTCGGCCTCTGTACCGAGGAAAACCATCGCCACCAAGAGATCGTTCCACACCCACAGGAACTGGAAGATGGCGAAGGAGGCGAGCACGGGGAACGACAGCGGCAGCACGATCTTGACGAAGATCTCGAAATCGCTGGCGCCGTCGATGCGCGCCGATTCCATGATCTCGCGCGGCAGCCCGGCAATGTAGCTCCTGAGCAGATAGATGGCGAAGGGCAGGCCGAAGCCGGTATGCGCCAGCCAGATGCCAAGATAGGTCTTGGATGGCACGCCGAAGAACGAGCCGACGCCGTTGTAGAGCTTGAGCAGCGGTATCAACGACATTTGCAGCGGCACGACGAGCAGGCCGATGATGACCGCGATCAAAAGCGCTCGGCCGGGAAAGCGCATCCAGGCCAGCGCGTAGGCCGCGAAGGCCGCGATCAGGATCGGGATCACGGTGGCCGGAATGGTCACCGTCAGCGAGTTCATGAAGGAGCGGCCGATGCCTTCCGAGAACAGCACCGTCTTGTAGTTGTCCGTGGTGAACTTCGGCGGCGCCGACGACGCGAAATAGACGCGCTGGCCGCGGTCGCCCTCGAAGGCCTTGGGCGAGGCAAGCACGAAGCTGCCGTCGGCATTGACCTGCAGGGTCACGCCGTCGCCGAGATCGGCGGTCGAGCCGGCCGGATATTTCGTCGGCGCGGCCGACTTGACGCCGAATGCGCTGATATCGCGCTTTGCGCCGTCGCCGAAGATGTTGGCCTCGATGACGAACTTTCCGTCCTTCTCGACCTGCGCCGAGGCGGCGGGCAGCCGCCCGGGTCCGG
>NZ_RZOI01001430.1:0-391 GCF_004022645.1 Mesorhizobium sp. M4A.F.Ca.ET.020.02.1.1
CTATCGTGCGGCTGGTGGTCCACATCCTTGGCGAGATCCTCGGCAAGCAGCCGCGCGACGTCATTGGGAAGCGGCATGAATTCGTAGCCCCGGGCGAGTGATGTCGCACGCAGAGCGTCGAGCGTTTCGTACTCGCGGTCGCTGGTGCCGAGCCACAGAGCAAGATCCTCGCCGCTCTCGTCGGGGAACGCCTGCAGGAACAAGGTGCGAAGCGGCGGATCGTAGCCGATGACGGCGTTGGGATCGGAGCGGTGGTCGCTGGTGACGGTGATGGTGTAGCGGCTCATTGAAACCTCCTGATCGGGTGCGGCGAGAAGAGAGCCGGCCCCTAGCGGAGCCGGCTCTCTGCGGTTCACTGCGGGTTGTTCCAGAGGATCACCTTCTTGTTCTC
>NZ_RZOI01001431.1:0-388 GCF_004022645.1 Mesorhizobium sp. M4A.F.Ca.ET.020.02.1.1
CCCTTTGAGGGGGAGATGCCCGGCAGGGCAGAGGGGGATGGGAAGGAACGCCATCGGCTGCGAGACTATCTGCCCTTCCACACCGGATCGCGCTTCTCGGCAAACGCCCGGAACCCTTCCATATTGTCCTCCGACCCGTAGAGCAAATCGACGGTCGCCAATTGCCGGCGCGTGACCTTGTTCATCGCGTCCTGGAAGGTCAGCGCCTCGGCCACGCGCGCGGTCTCCTTGATCGCGGCGAAGACCAGCGGCGGGCCGCTGGCGAGCAGCCGGGCGATCTCCCATACGCGGTCCTCGAGCTTCTCCTTGGGCAGCACCTCGTTGACCAGGCCCCAGCGATGCGCTTCGGCGACATCCATCCAGCGGCCGGTGAACAGGAGGTCCATGG
>NZ_RZOI01001432.1:0-388 GCF_004022645.1 Mesorhizobium sp. M4A.F.Ca.ET.020.02.1.1
CCGCTACCGCGCATGCTTGTCCGCCTTGCGGTTGCCGAGCAGCAGTTTGCGCTCGAGATGCGCCCTGAGCTCGCCGTAGTAGGCCGTGAGGAACGCCCTGGAATCCGGCGCTTCGATCGTCACGCCGATCTTCTTCCCGATCATTTCGGCCACTGTCTTCAGCACGAAATAGTCGTCGCGGCGTAGCACTTCTTCCAGCTTGTGCAGTTCGGCGATGCCGTAGGCATCGAGTTGGGCCGAGCTGAAACGGAAACGGGCGGCGACCGGGTCCTGCCTGCGCGACAGGTCTTCGACCAGCTTCAGCTTCGGCGCTTCGACCACCCAGGTTCCGGCGAGCAGGTCGCCGATGCGCAGGCGGTCGCGGTTGAACAGCGGGAAGAGCGCGAAG
>NZ_RZOI01001433.1:0-387 GCF_004022645.1 Mesorhizobium sp. M4A.F.Ca.ET.020.02.1.1
CCCATATTGTCGTGGTTGGCAATGCCGACGAGAACGACGATAAGCGCGCCGCCGGGCAAGGTGTCGAGCAAGGCCTCGGCGGACTGCGCCGGACCCCTGCTGCCGATCGCCAATATGCCGCGATGTATGTGGAACCCGGCGATCCCGTCGATGATCTCGCTGGTGGCGATATAAACCGGAAGGTCAGCCGGAGCCTTGCGCAAGGTGGTGTCGAGGCCCGCCAGCCGATTTTCGAGGACCAGCACCGATTCGGCGGCAAAGCGGCCGGCCGAGAAGAGCACGTCGAGCACCACCTTGCCCTCGGCGACGAAACGGCCGTGACGGCCAACGAGATCGCGCTCGCGGATATCGAGATAGGCGGCGACGCGCGGGTCACCTGGATCGCCG
>NZ_RZOI01001434.1:0-386 GCF_004022645.1 Mesorhizobium sp. M4A.F.Ca.ET.020.02.1.1
GCGCTGCGCGAGATGACCCGCCGCACCGGCACGGTGCTGATCATCGACGAGACGCACACCATCTCCAGCGGCTCCGGCGGCTACACCGCCCTGCACGGGCTGGAGCCGGACATGCTGGTCGCCGGCAAGGCGATCGCCGGCGGCATTCCGGCCGGCATCTTCGGCGTCACGCAGGAGATCGCCGAACGGCTGTGGAAGATCGTGCCGATGGTCAATCCACGCGTGCGCCAGTCGGCACATCTCGGCATCGGCGGTACGCTGGCCGGCAACGCGCTCACCATCGCCACCATGCGCGCGGTGCTGGAAGAGGTGCTGACGCCGGCCAATTTCGAACTGATGATCGCCAACGCCACGCGCCTTGCCGAAGCCGCGCGCAAAATCATCGC
>NZ_RZOI01001435.1:0-386 GCF_004022645.1 Mesorhizobium sp. M4A.F.Ca.ET.020.02.1.1
CATCTGCACCGCGCAGGCGCTGCTCGCCAAAATGGCGACCGCCTATGCGATCTGGCACGGCCCCGCCGGCCTGCAGGCGATCGCCGAGCGCATCCACGGGCTCGCCGGGCGCCTGGCCGCCGGCCTCACGGCATCGGGCGTTGCCGTGCTCGGCGCCAGCCGTTTCGACACGGTAATGGTCGAAGTGCGGGGCAAGGCCAAGGCGATCGCCGCCGCCGCCGAGAAGACCGGCCGGCTCGTGCGCGTCATCGACGCCGACCATATCGGCGTCGCCTTCGACGAAACCTCGACCGAGTCCGACCTCGAGGCGATCGCCGGCCTCTTCAGCGCCAAGGCCCCCGCGGCGGCCGACCGAACCGTGCCTGGAAAACCGCGCGGCAAGGAAT
>NZ_RZOI01001436.1:0-386 GCF_004022645.1 Mesorhizobium sp. M4A.F.Ca.ET.020.02.1.1
CGCGGGTGACGGCCTCGATCGAGGCCGAGCGGGCACGGCTGACCACGGCGGTCGGCGAACAGACGGCCGAAAAGAAGCGGCTGAGCATGCTGCTCGAGGCCAAGCAGAGGCTTCAGGCCGACACCGAGACGGAGATCGCCGCCGAGAAGCAGCGCTCGCAGGCGCTGGCCGCCAGGGCGGGCAGCCTGAAGGAGCTCATCGCCTCGCTTGAAGCAGACAAAACACGCAAGGCGGCGGACCAGGCCAAGGCGGCCGAGCGGAAATCGGGTGATGTCGACCAGGCGGCACCGAACGGGGCGCCGGCCTCGACGGAACTCGCTTCGCTGCCGGTGCCGGAAGGCAACCGACTCACGGCCGCGGCGCCGTTCTCGGCGCTGCAGGGACAG
>NZ_RZOI01001437.1:0-385 GCF_004022645.1 Mesorhizobium sp. M4A.F.Ca.ET.020.02.1.1
GGTGGTTTTCGTCGGCGGCACCGCATGGACGGTGCTCTATTCCTTCACCAACTCGAAACTGCTGCCGCGGCTAAACTTCGTCGGCCTCGACCAGTATTACCGGTTGTGGGCGACGCCGCGCTGGCTGATCTCGATCGAGAACCTCTTGATCTATGGCGTCATTTCGCTGGTGTTCTCGCTGGCGATCGGCTTCATCCTCGCCGCGTTGCTCGACCAGAAAATCCGCTTCGAAGACACATTCCGCACGATCTTCCTCTATCCCTTCGCGCTCTCGTTCATCGTCACCGGCCTGGTATGGCAGTGGCTGCTCAATCCGGACTTCGGCATTCAGGGCGTGGTGCGAAGCCTCGGCTGGACAAGCTTCAGCTTCGATCCGCTCTACAAT
>NZ_RZOI01001438.1:0-383 GCF_004022645.1 Mesorhizobium sp. M4A.F.Ca.ET.020.02.1.1
GCCCCTTCGCCACGCTGCCGCTGAAACCCGACGAGGACGGCACCAACCGTTCGTCGATCGTCTGGGTCGAACGGACGGAAGACGCCAAAACGCTCGTGGAAGGCGACGATCTCGTCTTCGAGCATGAACTCGAACAGCGCTTCGGCCTCAAGTTGGGAGAAATCCGCGTCGCCGACAAGCCGCGCGCCTGGCCGCTCGGCCTCACCATCGCGCGCGCCTTCGTCGCGCCGCGCATCGCACTTGCCGGCGACGCCGCGCACGGCATCCATCCGATCGCCGGCCAGGGCCTCAATCTCGGCTTCAAGGATGTGGCCGCACTTGCCGAGGTGATCGTCGAGGCCGACCGGCTCGGCCAGGACATCGGCGCTCTAGACGTGCTGGAG
>NZ_RZOI01001439.1:0-381 GCF_004022645.1 Mesorhizobium sp. M4A.F.Ca.ET.020.02.1.1
TCAAGGACCCCGACGAGGCGGTGCAGATGGTCGGCGCGCAAGACATCAGCCAGGACACGCCGCTGGCGCGCTCATGGACGCATTTGCGCACGCTGCGCCTCGCCGACGGGCCCGACGCGGTGCATCGCCGGCAGGTGGCGCGGACCGAGCTGAAGAAGTACACGCAGGAGAAGGTCTGAGCGCAAGCTCAACCGGCAACCGTCTGCGACAAGCAAGGAGTTCCCCGATGACCCTCCCGTCCGAAATGAAGGCGCTGCTGCTGACCGGCGACGGTTACACGAAGACGCCGTCCGGCAGCGCGTTGGAGGCAATGGAGCCTTATCTCGAGCAAGGCACGATCGCGGTGCCGACGCCCAGGCCGAGCCAGGTGCTGATCAAGGT
>NZ_RZOI01000143.1:0-10409 GCF_004022645.1 Mesorhizobium sp. M4A.F.Ca.ET.020.02.1.1
CACCCAGGCTGCCGCGATGAGGATCAGCGCTTCGCCCGCTGTCGGCATCGCACCGCCGGCATAGTGACGGAAAAAGACCAGAATCGGCCAGTGCCAGAGGTACAGGCTGTATGAAATTTTGCCTGTGAAGCGGAGAGGCGCGCTTGAAAGGACCGCCGTAGCGATAGACGGGGAACAAGGCCAGACGAGCAAGACAGCCCCAGCCACTGGGGCGAGTGCATTCAGTCCCGGAAATGGCTGGCTCGAGGATAGCCAGATGGCGCTAGCGGCTATCAGGCAAAGGCCAAACAGTCCGAATGCCTCGGAAGTGCCCCGGCGGCCGATCGGTGGAACAAAAACCAGCAGGCCGCCTAGCGCCAGTTCCCAACCCCGGCTGAAGGGAGCATAGAACGCTTGCTTGGGATCGACTGCCACCAGGTAAAGGGCAATCGAAAAGCTGGTCAGCGCTACAAGGCAGATCGCCGCGACGATCGGTGACTGATGGCCCCGCCACAATCGGCTGGCGATGAACAAGAGGGCTGGCCACACGAGATAGAACTGCTCTTCGACGCCGAGGGACCAAAGATGCAGGAGCGGCAGAAGCGTCGCCTCGCGGTCGAAATAGCCCGTATTCCAGAGGAAATAGTAGTTCCCAAGGCCGGCAGCGGAGAAGGCCGCACTGCGCCCAAGGCCGGCATAGTCACCCGGGAGCAGGAGAAACCAACCCGCCGCGAGCGACAGCCCCATCATCACCAGCATTGCTGGCAGGATACGACGCGCGCGCCGACCGTAGAATTCGGCGAGCGACAGTTCGCCGCCCTCCGCAACCAAAAGGCCTGTGATCAAGTAGCCCGAAATGACGAAGAAGATATCAACGCCGACGAATCCCCCGGGGAAACCGGGAACGTCGAAATGGAAAAGGATGACGGTGATGACCGCGATAGCGCGCAAGCCGTCGACGTCTGCCCGATAATCGAACTTCAAAGGTTCCCCCGAGCTATCTGTCGAAACGTCATGGCGTGATTGCAATCCGTGAGTCGATGGCGCGACAAGGCGCGGCCGGCGACGTTGCGATTCCAATAGTCTCACCGATACATTCGAATACTACCGTTTCCTTGCAATGCTAAACTGCGAGAAACATGGGGATACCGTGACAATTCATTTCACGCTAGAACGACAAAAACCTACACAGGTGTACCGGAATCAGTTCTGCCCTGTTGGGCTAGGGCGTCTGGCTCCCGGTGACATGTCGGACGCTTGTTCGTTGGAGATATCGAGGACCGTCGAAAAACTCGGTCGACTTGTAGAAAACGAGTTGTTCAACGTGTCCTCGACTGTATAGAAAGGCTATCCCGTGAGAGGCGAGGGCCACGGGTCGTTCTGGAGGCGGCAACTTTGGACAACCATAGCCCGGACGTGGTTGAATTCGGCCCGCGGACACATGTCCTGGTTACAGGTGGCGCGGGCTTTCTTGGATCGGCACTGGTCGATCTGTTACTTGACCGCAATTGCAGCGTAACCGTCATCGATGATCTCTCGAACGGCTCGCTTCGCAACCTTCCGGTCGACAATCCCCGCCTGACGATCCGTACCTTCAGGGTCGGCAGCCCGGCCTTCAATGCGGCGGTCCATGACGAGGTTGGCCTGGCCGACGCCGTATTCCATCTGGCGAGCCCGATCGGGGTTCAGCTTGCCCACACGGAACGCTTTGCTGTCACCAGTGGCATTCTTGAATCAGGTTGCGCAATCGTCGAGGCGTGCCGGCTGCACCGGCGTCCGCTTCTTTATACATCGAGTTCGGAAGTTTACGGCTCCGGGCGCGACCGTCCGATTACCGAGTCTGATCCTGTGGTGACGGATCTCCGACCGCGATGGGGATATGCTGCCGCCAAGGCAGCGGTTGAGCATCTGATCGCCGGACTGTTTTTCGATTTTGGCATTCCTGCCTGGATTGTCCGGCCGTTCAATATGGCTGGGCCGCGGCAGCGCTCGGCGACCGGCCTTGTGCTGCCGGTATTTGTGAACTCGGCCTTACGGGGCGAACCGCTTGTCGTTCACGACGACGGCGAGCAAAGGCGGGCATTCCTGCATGTTGCCGATGCCGCCGAAGGGCTGCTCCTGGTCATGCAGTGCCGATCCTTGCAAGGACGACCGGTCAATCTGGGCGGCAGCGAGGCGGTGCAGATCGGAAATCTCGCAAGGATGGTGGTTGAGGCGACCAAGACGAACGCGCCGATCGTCATGAGGTCTTCCAACGCGGTCTATGGCGAGAGGTTCGCCGTAACGCATGATCGCGTACCGGACACGAGTCTTCTGAGTACCATGACAGGTTGGCGCCCGCTGCGAAGCACAAGGCAGACGATTGTCGACTGCATCGAGCATATGCGTACCGAACGAGTGATGGCTTGACGCCTGGCTTATTGGTCCCGGTCATCGGGGCCCTGCTCATCGCGGTTCCTTGCGTATGGCTGTTCGCTCGCCTTGCTAGGCGCATTGGGGCCGTCTCCAAGGTCAAGAGCGACCGATGGCACACATCGGGCGAAGTCCCTCGACTTGCAGGGCCCGCCCTACTGATTGCGATGTCCCCATGGCTTCCGGTTGGCCATATCCTGTTGCTGGCTCTTTTCTGCCTTGTCGGCGCGCTCGACGATGTCCGATCCCTTTCCGCCGGCGCCAAGGCAGCAGCGTTGGCCGCGGCAGCGATACTTGCCGGGATCATCACTGGTTTTTGGTGGGTACCGATCGTCATTTGGATCGCCTGCAACGCGGTCAACATGCTTGATCATGCCGATGGTCTTGCCGCGAGCACAATCGCAGCCGCCTCCCTCGGCCTTGGCGGTGATGCCGGGCTGGCCTGCGCCGGGGCGTGCGTCGGGTTCCTTTGCTTCAACTATCCGCCCGCCCGCGTCTTCATGGGCGATAGCGGCAGTCTTCTGCTCGGCGCGGCGGTCGTGCTTCACGCTTCTGAAAGGGGTTTCGGCTCCTCATTAGCGTGGCTTGCCGTCCCGCTGATCGACGCAATATTCGTTATCATCCGCCGTCTGCGGCACGGACGGCAGCCTTGGATTGGCGGCACGGACCACCTTGGCCACACTTTGCTGCGTCTGGGCGTAGGCGGTAAGACCTTGCCGGCTCTCTATGGGGTGACGGCACTCGCGATCGGCCTCGCATTCACTGCTTGGCAAAGTTCATAGAACCAAATGGATATCATCGTCCCAGGCCGCCATCCGAAATCGCAACCTGGCACGCTGCGAAATAATATTCCCTAATTGTGGAGCGCCGCAAAGATGGCTTTGCCGATGGCGGGTGCGACGACGCTCTGCCAGGCTCGCCGAGGCCGGATCAGCCCTGCCTTTGGAGCAAAGACGCGCGCGCCGACCCCACTCTTAGTCCATCTTTCGTGTGCTTGCGATGACCATTCGCCATGCCGATGACCGAATTCGCGTAGCAGGCCTCGCCGGCACGTCGAGTGAACTCGGAAAGATCGATGCTGCGATCTCCTGAAAAGGAGTTGGCACGTAATCGGGCCTATCCGCGCTGGATGCGATAGACAGTTGCGTCACCTTCCACACCTCGAAGCGGCGCGTCAAAAGCCACGACACGGTGGCCGGCAAGCATTTCGCTGACCCCGGGCGCGGAATGGAGCGCCTCGGAAATGCAGATCTGTCCGGCCTCTGCCAGGGACTGCACGCGCGCGGCGACATTCACGGTCTGGCCGAAATAATCGAGGTTGTCGTTGAGCGTCACGGCGATCGACGGTCCACAGTGGGCACCGATCTTGAGGATGATCCCCGGCCCCTCATGGTCGCCGTTGAAGCGATCGATTTCTTCAAAGATGTGGAGTGCAGCCGAAATCGCATCCGACGGTTGCGAGAATACGGCCATCACCGCATCCCCAATCGTCTTGACCACCGCTCCGGAATGTTGCTGGACCGCAGCGTTGACCAGAGCGAAATGCTCGCGGACCAAAGCATAGGCGTTGAGATCGCCAAGGCGCTCATACATGGCGGTCGAACCCTTGAGGTCCGTGAACAGGAAGGTGATCTGCCGGATGCCCAGCCCCTCCTTCTCGTCGACACGTTCGGACCGGAAGAGCTGGCGGAAGGTTTGCCGCGCAAGCAGCGCTCCACCGGAAACATAAGGGTCGAAATCGAGTGCCGGCTTGGTGGTCAGCGCGACAAGCTCGGGCGGCCAGTTGATGACAAGCAACGAACCTCGCACCGGCCCCCTGTTCGCTACCTCAATGGCAATCGGACCAGGCGGCACAGCGGGCAACGCCGGCAAGAAGCGTTTGCCGTCGTAATCGACCTTCAGGAGTGTCGGCGCTGATACCGGGTCGCCCGATATTGGCACAGCGAATGCGGCCTGTGTCTGCACGTTGACGCCTGCAAGGGCGCCCGGTCCCAGGTCGGCGCGGAGCACTGTGGTGGTGCCGGGCGGTAGAAACGTCATGCCCCGAACGAAGCCACGCAGAACGTCGAGAAAGCGAACGTCTTGCCCCGGCAGCCGCCCGTCATGTCCGAAGTGGAGTTTCCAGTGAAAATCCTCGACAGGGAGCGTCTCGGGATTGTGGTAGGGAAGGTGCCGTAACTTCGGCGATACCGAAAAGGTGACCTCGATGAAGTCGTCGAGGTCGGTGTCGCCCGATACGTCGCACAGGCCACAGACGTAGTGGGTCCTCAGTGTGCGCAGGGCGCCGAAACTATCGAGCACCATCCCGGACTGGGGACAGAGCACATCCCAGCTCATGTCGAACACGCCACAGCGGGCGGCATGAAGGAAGAGGTCGATTGCTTCAGGCTCGGCGATTGCGCGGTCGCGAGCAAAGGCTAGCGGATTAACGCGATAGAGTGAGTGGTCGTCGGCGCTCCTGATCAGCGCCTCGAATTTCGAGATGACGCGTGGGCTCCAGGCTCGCGCCTGCTCCACCTTGGTCATCTTGCTTTCGAGAAGACGATCGTTGACTTCCGTCACACCGGATCCTCAACCTAGCCTCGCGACAGCCTACTAAAAAAGCCAGCAGGATGCGAATGGTTTGGATTCCTTTGTTGTACGACAGTCTGTCTAGGAGGATGTGCACCAGAGCAGGTGTCACGGTTTCCTACTCCGTTGTGCTGGCTTTTTTTCTGCGCCGATTGGTGTGCGACTGCGCGACTGCCATTTTTAGCTCGGGTTTGGCCTCCACAGGTGCATTCTCTGCCCCATGTGAGTTCTGTAGCCCCTCGACGTGGACGGTCGGAAATGGGAGTTCGATGCCCTGCTCCTTGAAGACCTGGCGGAGGCGTACATAGAATTTGCGTTTCATACTGAAGGCGCCTCCCGGTCTTGTTGTGACCTTGACCCTCAATACGATGCCGTACTCGCCGAACTCCTGCACGCCCTGCATCTTGATCGGTGAGAGCACCCAGTGTTTGAATTCGGGATCTTCCGCCAGTTCGAGACCTATTCGCTTGATCAGCTTGCGAGCGAAGTCGATGTCAGTGTTATAGCCAACGGTGATGTTGAATTTGTCGGTGACCCAGTCACGACTCTGGTTCTGGACTGCACCGAGTTCACCGAAAGGTATTGTGAACAGCGGGCCACGATGATGGCGCAGCTTCACCGAGCGCAGCGAAAAGCTTTCCACCGTTCCCACATAGCGGCCCGATGTAATGTATTCGCCAACACGAAACGCATCATCGAGAAGAAAAAACACGCCTGAAATGACGTCCTTGACTATGGTTTGTGCGCCAAATCCCACAGCGACACCAACGACGCCAGCGCCTGCGATCAGCGGGCCGATCTCGATACCCATTGAGGCGAGCATCATCAGCACCGCCATCACGACGATCACGGCGAGCAGAATGTTCTGGATGATCGGCAAAAGTGTGCGCAGCCGCGCCTGTTGCGGATCGAGGGTCGGGACCTCCTCGTCGTCGATCACCGCGTGCGGCGTTTCGATGCCCAGCTTTCGCTCGATCAAGGCTTTGATGATCGACCAGCCGAAGTCGGCTGCAAGCGCAATGACCATGACATTAATCAAGCCGCGCAATATGAGGTTGGTCGTCGTATCGCTGTCCCGCATGGACTGCATGTTCAGACCCCAGACACGCGCGAGAAAGTAAGCCGCCGCCAGGATCAAGATCATCCGGACTCCGCGATCGATGACAGCGATCGTCACCGCCGGAATCGTGGGCCGGCCGGCGTCGTCCGAACCCGGCCGCAGCACGAAATTGACGCCGCGCTGCGTCAGCACGATTGCCAAGGGCAGGAAGAATGCGGCGAAGGTAAACCAGAACAATATATTAAGACCGGCGATGCGCTGCAGGAACAGAACGACGAAATAAGCTGTCAACAACCATGTCGTTGCCGTATGACTGCTTTGGTGCGCACCATCTCGCTGTGTTCTTGGCCGGCGCCAAACGGCAACCAGCAAAAGCAATAGCAGCACGAAATCGGCGCCCGTTGACAGGACCAGCATTCCATCCTGATCGATGCCGAGACCCGGCAAGAGGATAAACGCGGCGGCGAAGAAGGCGAAGACGCCGACGATCCGGGGCAGCCAATAGAACCAATGGTCAGCCGTTTCGTTGGTGACCGGCAAGGCACGAACCTCGACGGCGTTCTCGACGTTCATGAAGGAAGGGACGAGCATGGCTGCCAGGTACATGCGCACAGCCGCTGTACCGACTGCAGCCAGCAGAAATGTCAGCACGATCTCGCGGATAAGCATTGGCCAGTCGAACAACATGAACGCGCCGGCGCTGCCCAGCGCGAACGAGACGATCAGCAGGCTGGAATAAAGCGTGCGACCACCAATCTTCTTGGCTCGCCCAATGGGCGTATCCTTCGGCTGCGCGATGATCCAAAGACGAAACGGACGGGTCAGCCTGTACGTTGCCCAGGCGAGCGCCACGCCGGCAGCGATGAACATCGCAATCAGCAGAAATACGCCGGGAGGCCCCTTTCTGGACATATCCTGCATGGTCTCTGCCCGAGCGCGCTCAAACTGGTCTGGCAGCAACGGCAAAGTTCGCACGATTCTTTCGATATGATGCTTGATCCGATCGAGCGTCGACGATGCCATCGTATTCATCTGGCTCGGGGCGACGGCAGCGTCGGACGATGCGCCGGCCGGTGAAGCTCCTGCCGCGGCAGGCGCTGCCGTTGACCCGGCGTCCTGATTTCGTTGTTCGGCCATCCAGGCCTTCACCGACGGATCGTCGAGTAGCTCGAATAGCTGTTTGACCTTTTCAGGCGGGACGGTCGCCGGCGCCTGCGCCTGTGCCGAACCAGCAAACAAGAGGGCGATCCCGAAGACCAGCGGCCCGGCAACCCGGACAAGCATGGCAGTCAGATCTCCGAGAGTTCGTGTCGGACGCGCCAGACTCCCAACTCCCAATCGTCGAACCAAGAGTGGCATCGTGCTGTAACCTTCCCCTCAAATCGGCAAGCAACGACATCTATGTCCGTCGTTGCGCCTACCTTGAAGAAACCGATGTTGTGGTGCAAGACATCCTTCCGGGCTAGACCGTTGCGCCGGGGTACCTAACAGTGTTTATTTTCC
Organism: Mesorhizobium sp. M4A.F.Ca.ET.020.02.1.1; assembly: GCF_004022645.1. Classification (NCBI taxonomy): domain Bacteria; kingdom Pseudomonadati; phylum Pseudomonadota; class Alphaproteobacteria; order Hyphomicrobiales; family Phyllobacteriaceae; genus Mesorhizobium; species Mesorhizobium sp. M4A.F.Ca.ET.020.02.1.1. The sequence goes on from NZ_RZOI01000143.1 coordinate 7,526, forward strand.
CGCGGGGGCAGGGCATTCCGGCCTCGGCCTGGCGTCCCTGACGAACTAAAGTGCTTTGAAAGCAGCATCTGCGGCGACCACGCTGGAGGTCGTGGTTGCGCCTCCAAGCTGGCGGCACCGAATGACAGCACAATGTCGTCGCGCTGTGCATTTGGCAAAAGCACTTGGATTCGATCCCCTCCATCGGTATGCGCTAACACTAGGCAATGTGTCTGGGTGTATGGCCGCCGCTTGGGACCCTTCAGATGAAGGACATTTGATGAGTCAGCGAGGACAGGCGCGAGCGCTTTGTGCGAATGTGGCTACATGGAGGGCTTCGGATTCTTGGCGTCCGTGTACACCTCGAGGTACGAGTTTGGGGTGACGAGCGCCATCTGGCCTTTCGCATCGCGCCGGTCGGCGAAGTGTGCATAGGGGGTCGACGAGCTCGCGGATGGCGAGGCGATCTGCGCCTTCTTGGGTAATACAAATTGAAAATTGCGCCTTCATGTTTCAAAACAGGTCGGTTGACCCAGGATGGTTTCGAAGCCAGCGGGTCGCTGACGGTCCTCAAGGCGAGAATTCGAAAAGACGTTCAACCATGACCCAACACGCAGAAAACGCCCGAATTCTCATGTACAGCCACGACACGTTCGGGCTCGGCCACCTGCAGCGCTGCCGCACTATCGCGCATTCGCTTGTCGAGAATTTCCACGGACTTCAGGTGCTTATCATTTCGGGTGCAACGATCGCTGGCGCATTCGACTACCGCGCCCGTGTCGACTTCGTGAAGATCCCCAGCGTCATCAAGTTGCGCAATGGCGAATACACCTCGCTGGAAAAGGATATCGATCTGCATGAGACGCTAAGGATGCGCCAGTCGATTATCCGCCACACGGCCGAGACATTCCGGCCGGATATCTTCATCGTCGACAAGGAACCGCTCGGCCTGCGTGGAGAGATTGAGGACACGCTGTCCTACCTCAAGACGCGGGGCACCACGCTCGTTCTCGGCCTGCGCGAGGTGATGGATGCGCCGCATCTGCTCGAAGCGGAGTGGGCACGCAACGATGTGATGCGCAAGATAGGCCTATTCTACGACAAGGTCTGGGCCTATGGTCCGCCGGATTTCTACGATCCGTTGACGGGCTTGGATGTACCGCCGGCAGTCAGGGCAAAGATGAGGTTCGTCGGTTTCCTGCAACGGAGCCTGCCGCGGAATGAGTTGCCCGGCCACAGGCCCGAGGGCGACTATATCCTCGTTACCACCGGTGGCGGCGGTGACGGCGCCGAACTGATCCACGACGTCATCGATGCCTATCAGCAGGATCCACGATTGCAGCACAGGGCGCTGATCGTGCTTGGGCCTTACATGCCAGCGCGCAAGCGCAACAAGCTGCTCAGGAAGGGGGCCAAGATCCCCTACATCAAGATCATCGAGTTCGACAACCGCATGGAAGACCTGATTGCCGGCGCCAAGGCGGTCGTGGCAATGGGCGGCTACAACACCTATTGCGAGATATTGTCTTTCGACAAGCCGGCGCTGATCGTGCCGCGCGTCGAGCCGCGGGAGGAACAACTGATCCGCGCTCGGCGCGCAGCCGAACTCGGCCTCATCGAGATGCTTTTGCCGGAAGAAGCCAAGGATTCCCAGCGGTTTGCCGATGCACTGGTGATGCTGCCAGACCGGCCCCGCCCATCACAGAGCAATCCGCATCTGACGCTGGAAGGGCTGCCTCATATCTCCGAAATCGTTGCGGAACTGCTCGACCGGCGGGCCGGCCATCACCTTTCGGTCATCGAAGGACTGAACTGAGTTGCAACGTCGCAAGATCGTCGTGGTTCTGAAGGGCTATCCGCGGCTGTCGGAAACCTTCATCGCGCAGGAACTGCTTGGTCTCGAGCGTGCGGGATTCGACCTAGTGATCGTCGCGCTCAGGCGGCCGACCGATGCAAAACGCAACCCCGTGCATGATGAGATCAAAGCGCCCGTCCATTATTTGCCCGAATATCTGCATGACGAGCCGCTGCGCGTCGTTCGCGCGCTGATTGCTTGTCTGCCGCGGCCGGGCTTCTGGCGCGCACTTAGATCACTGGCTAGCGATATCCCCCGCGACTTTACGCGCAATCGCGTGCGCCGCTTCGGGCAGGCACTCGTGCTGGCGGCCGAATGGCCGCAAGACGCGGGATGGTTGCATGCACATTTCGTGCACACGCCGGCGTCGGTGACGCGCTATGCCAGCCTGCTTCGTGGCCTGCCCTGGAGTTGCTCGGCCCATGCCAAGGACATCTGGACTTCGGCGGACTGGGATCTGGCCGGCAAGCTTTCCTCGGCGCGTTGGACGGTAACCTGCACGAAAACCGGCTTCGACCGCCTGAAGGGGCTCGCCAACGGCAACTCGTCCGTGCATCTGAGCTATCATGGGCTCGACCTTGATCGCTTCGGCAGCTTTGGCGAGGCGCGAAAACAGCATGACGGCTCAGCGCCGGGCGAACCGGTTGTCGTTCTGAGTGTCGGGCGCGCAGTCGAAAAGAAAGGTTACGATACCTTGCTGGAGGCCCTTGCCCTTCTGCCCGCGGATTTGGCGTGGCGTTTCGAGCATATCGGCGGCGGCGAGGAACTGGAACGGCTCAAGGCGCTGGCGCGAAAGCTCGGCCTGGAGGGTCGCGTCTCCTGGAAAGGCGCGCTTGCGCAGAAGGAGGTGCTGGAACACTACCGAAGCGCCGACATTTTCGCCCTGGCCTGCAGGATTACTGCAAATGGTGACCGGGACGGTCTGCCGAATGTTCTGGTGGAGGCGGCCAGCCAGCGGCTTGCCTGCGTGTCGACCGATATTTCCGGCGTGCCGGAGCTTATATCGCCGGACGAAACCGGTCTGCTGGTGCCGACGGAACACCCTATTGC
>NZ_RZOI01001440.1:0-380 GCF_004022645.1 Mesorhizobium sp. M4A.F.Ca.ET.020.02.1.1
GACTACATCCTGACCAACATCGGAACCGGCAAGTGGACCAAGGACAGCAAGCTGCCGTCCGAGAATGAATTCGTGGCCGCGCTCGGCGTGTCGCGCATGACCGTCCATCGGGCCTTGCGGGAATTGACCTCGGCCGGCTTCCTGATCCGGTTGCAGGGCGTGGGGACATTCATCGCGCCGCCAAAGCCACAATCGACGCTGATCGAGATCAACAACATCGCGGCCGAGATCGTCGCGCGCGGCAACAGGCATCGCTCCGAGGTTCTCGTCCTCGAAAGGATCACGCCGACCAAGGAGCTCTCGCTGTCCTTCGAATTCGCCAAGCGCGCGGCGATCTATCATTCGGTGGTGGTCAATTTCGAGAACGACCTGCCCGTGCA
>NZ_RZOI01001441.1:0-379 GCF_004022645.1 Mesorhizobium sp. M4A.F.Ca.ET.020.02.1.1
GCTCCATGCCGCCGGCCTTGCCGGCATCGGTGCCGATGGTCTCCGAGCCCCAGCCCTTGATGTCCTTGCCGATCAGGAACTGGATGGCTTCCGCCGTCGGGCCCGGCGTGTGCGGGCCGGTTTCGTTGGCGTTGAGGAAAGCGGCTTCCGAGCCGTTGCGCTTGTACCAGTCGGTGCGCATCACCACCCACTCGCCGGCATTGATGGCGCCATGCTTGGCTTCCCAGGCCTTGATGTGGTCGACGGTGAGCAGGAAATCGTGGTCGGCGGCCGATTCCGTCGAGCAGTCGATGACATTGACCGGGCCGACGAAATTCTGCGCCGGAATGGTGTCGGTGGCGCCGTCCGGATAGTCCTTGCCGGTGATCCAGTGCTGCGG
>NZ_RZOI01001442.1:0-379 GCF_004022645.1 Mesorhizobium sp. M4A.F.Ca.ET.020.02.1.1
CTTGTCGTCCAGGCTCTTGCGCACCGCGTCGATCCAGCCGAAGCACAGCACGACGTCGATGGCCTGCTTCGGCGTGATCGAGGGCAGGCCGGAACCGACCTTGTGTAGCTTGATCCAGACCTCGGTCTCGCTGGCGTGGTGACGGGCGAGCCAGGCACGGAAGCGCCCGGGATCGGCGAATTCATGCACCTTGCCGGGATCGACTTTCACGGGCGGCATCAGACGGATCCTCGTTGCGCAGCGCCGAAACTGCCGATCTCCCCCTTCTGGAGGAGATCGGCAGCTTCAACCTCACTGCAGATGCGGCTTCCTGAGAAAGCTGTTGCGGTCGGCGGATTTCACGCGGAGCCAGGTTTCGCGGCCGTCGCGCACCACTCTG
>NZ_RZOI01000144.1:0-10393 GCF_004022645.1 Mesorhizobium sp. M4A.F.Ca.ET.020.02.1.1
GGTTGTGGGATATGAACAGGTAGGTCAGACCCAGTTCCTTCTGCAGGTCCTTCAGAAGGTTCAGTATCTGCGCCTGGACAGAGACATCGAGCGCCGAAACCGGCTCGTCGCAGATCAGGAGTTCAGGCCCCAGCGCCAAGGCGCGCGCAATGCCGATACGCTGACGCTGCCCACCGGAGAAACTGTGCGGATAACGCTTGATAAAGCGCGGATCGAGCCCGATTGCCTGCATCAGGCTCTTCACCGTGGCAAGTCGGGACGCGGCATTGCCACGTTGATGGATTTCCAACGGCTCGCTCAAGATGTTCTCCACCGTCATGCGAGGTGAAAGCGACGAAACCGGATCCTGGAAGACCATCTGGATTTTCGCGCGCAGCATACGCAGGGCATCTCCCTCGCCTTCCAGGACGTCGATCGGCCCATCGCGGCCGTTGAAGATCACAGAGCCGCCGCTAGGGGTGACAGCCCGCATAAGGATCTTGCTGACGGTGGTTTTGCCGCAGCCGCTTTCGCCGACCAGACCCAGGCACTCACCCCGCCGGATATCGAAGCTCACGCCGTCCACGGCACGAACAGAGGTTTGATGATCCCCGCCGAACCATCCGGACTTGCGGATAGTGAAGGTCTTTTTCAGATCCCTGACCGACAGCAGGAGGTCGTCCGGCCCCTTCGATGCCGGCGCCGTCTGCTCGCCGAGCAGGTTCCCGACATTCACCGGCACCTCGCGGAGCGCCTTTAGCCTTTCGCCAGGCTTCAGGTCGAAATGCGGAACGGCTGCCATCAGACCCTTAAGGTAAGGGTGGCCTGGCCGGCGGAATATCGCCTCGACGGGTCCCGCTTCCATGATCTCGCCATGGTACATGACCACCACCTCGTCGGCGACATTGGCGACCACGCCGAGGTCGTGCGTGATCAGCAGCATCGCCATGTTCAGCTTTGTCTGAAGCCCGCGCAGCAATTGCAGGATTTGCGCCTGGATGGTGACGTCCAACGCCGTCGTCGGCTCGTCGGCGATCAACAGGGCGGGCCGGCAGATAAGCGCCATGGCGATCATCGCGCGCTGACGCAATCCTCCCGAAAGTTCAAAGGGATACATGTCGTAAGCGCGCCTGGGATTGGGAAAGCCGACAAGGCTGAGCATTTCCTCGGTCCGCGCCTTGCGCTCCGCCCGAGCCATGGGCGTATGAATCTGCAGGGATTCGCTGACCTGGTTGCCGATCGTGTGCAGCGGCGACAGCGATGTCATCGGCTCCTGAAATATCTTGCCGATGCGGCTCCCTCTCAACGCTCGGATTTCGGGTCCATCACGCGGCATCTGCAGGATATCCTGCGTCATGCCGGGTTTTTCAGGGTCGGAAAACAGGATACGGCCGCGAACATGGGCTGTGTTCGGCAAAATGCCCATCACTGCCTGGCTGAGAACCGATTTTCCGGAACCTGACTCGCCTACAAGCGCGGTGACCTTGCCCGGCAGGACGCGAAGATTTGCGCGCCTGACCGCATGCAAGGGTCCCCCAATAATGGCAAAAGAGATGCCAACATCCTCGATCCGTAGCAGATCAACGCCCGAATTCATTCTCACACCAGTCCCACTCTGGCAGCTCCCAGAAAGCGAGACTACCGCATTGCCAGCTTGTAGCAACTTGGATTCGAAGCGGGCCAGTGGCGGAACCTGCGCCCGGACGGCCTGCCAAGGGCGTTCGGGCTGTTCGTTACGCTTACTGGAGCTTGCTCGGGTCTCCCGCCGATAGCCGGGCGGCATCGCGGTGCAGCAGCATGACCTGCTCGGCCTCCGATTTCCGATCGTGAATGGTCTCCATCGCACCGTCCTCATCGAGTGCGAGCGCACCCGACAGATCGGGTGAAAGCACCGTCAGCTTCTGCTTGATGCCAGTCAGCTCCTCATGGCCCAGCGTCAGCCAGCTGTTTGCGCCGCAATAGCTGGCGAAGTCCTTGCTGGCGAGAACGCTGTGCGGATACTTCTTGGTCAGGATCTGGAGGCGCTGGACCTCGTTTACAGCTGAGCCGAAGGCAGAGAATGTGAGCCGGTCGGTAAGCCCGACATTACCGAACATCACATTGCCGACATGCAGGCCGATGCCAAATTTTATGTCGGACAACCCCTGCTGCTTTCGGCGCAGATTGAGATCCACGACGCGCGCGGTAGCCTGATGCGCTGCCGCAAGAGCAGCCTGGCAGGCGATCTCGGACTGCGAACGGTGCCGTTCGCAAGGGTATACGGCAATGAAGCCGTCCCCAATAAAACTCATGATCTGCCCGCCTTTGCGATTGAAAGGTGCGGCAACGGCGTCGAAAAACTGGTTCAGCGTATCGATATAGATTTCACGGCCCGAGGTTGCGGCAAGCCTTGTCGAGCCGCGCATGTCGCCCATGACAAGTGCGGCCCGGATTGTATCGCCCTCGCCGCGCCTGATCTGACCGTCAAGCACGCGCCTGCCGGCGTCGCCGCCGAGATAGGTGGTCATCATGTTGTCGGCGAGCTTGGTAAGCACCGCCATCTTGGTTGCGATCGCGAGATGGCTCTGGATGCGAAGCAGCGCTGAAATCATGCTATCGCTGAAGCCTGCAGTACCGTCGGTGGACCAAGACCCGATCATGCCCTGACTTGTGTCGTCGCTGAAGGGATGTACGAAAGCCATGTAGTCGGTGACGCCCATAAGCGCGAGTTCACCGAAAATCGGAAACTCCGGCGGCAATGACGGGTCGATCCGGCGTCGCAGATGGTCGAGCTTGTTGCTGAGCAGATGGTAGTACGGGCTGGTCAGGAATCTGTCGGACGGCTCGCCGGGCTCAACCCGGAAGCCTTCCACTTCCATGCCCTGGCCGCGAATCCACGTGAAGCCAAGCGCATCATAAAGCGGGTGCAGCATCGAAAAGCTCAAATGCACCCGCTTTAGCGGCAGGCCGGCAGCAGCCAGCCGTTCGCAAAAGCCCTTTACCAAGGCTTCCAGGTCGCTGCCCGCCAGCGCCGATTGGGTCAGCCAATCAGCAACCTTATCCATGAGAATGGTAGAAATTTCTGCTTGCGTTTTACTCATGCTCTCTCGAAACCCGTCGAAGACGAAGCCATTATCCGTTGATCCGCCATAACACAGTCCGCCAACGGCCCAATAGGTCGCCCGAAGTCAACGAGGCCGGCTTCGGCGGCAAAAGCGGCGAAGAATTTCTCGGATGACTATCCTCGCAGCCAAGGAGCAGGCGTAACTGCATCTATGTCGTGTCGACTTATGTGGCGAGGGCGCCGGCAGAGTGCAATCACGATACTGACATCGGGCAAAAATTCGCCGACCCGGACGCCGTCAGGCCTTCACACCGTCTCTCGAGACAGCCCGAGGCGGCCAAAGAACATTGCGTGTGTCGACTATCCGGAGGTGAGGCGTCCTATAAATCTGGTTTCCCGTCAACTCCGGACAGGCTGTCCGTTCCCATGGTGACTTGGGTCCCAAGAACCATTGGCCGAGGCATATTGCGGAAGATCGATTTCCGCAAAGCCGTCATCAAACCGGTACCTTCGCCTTCAGGCTTGCGGCAGCCACGGCATAGCCGCCGGCCGCGCCATCGATGAAATGAAGGTGATCGCGCTGCAGCGGCGAAGCGACCAGGCATGTCATCAATGCCGATTTCTGGCGGTGCAGGCCATAGTTGCAGATGCCCGCCTCTTCCGCCTGCTTCAGCCGGTTCTCGATCCGTTGCAACACATCCGCGTCAACGTCGATGGTCATCTTCAAGCCGTCGTCGAACTTCCGGAAATCCGAGTTGCTGGCCACGTCGCGTTTGTAGATCTTCGGATCGAAACTGCCGATCGTCCAGCCATATCTATCGGTGACAGCCGTAAGCGTCATCAGGAACATTACCCACAGCTTCGTTAACCACCGCCGTCCTGCCGGCGCCGTGGCGCGCGCCTCGATATCGAGGCCGGCAGGCAGCAGACTGTAGTCCGGCCCGTTCACCGGTACCGGGTGGCCATCGCGTTCCTGCCTGCCGGCAAGGGCGATGATGTCGGACGCCAGAAACTGAAAACCGCGCAAGTCACGCGACGCCCCCGGTATGGCTATGATCGAGACGATTTCGCCATGCCGGGCTTCGATCGGGTTCCAGCGGCAGGACAGGCCGGTCAGATCCGGCCGCGCGCCAGCCGGCGCAGGATCGATGCGGTAGCGCCCCGCTTTCATCTCGGCTTCAGCCCAACTGCCGCCTCCGCCGGCGAACATGGCATAGAAGACCGCTTCTGAGGCTTGAAACCTCGCCACGCGGACGTCGCGGCCTTGCGCTCTTATATCTTTTATCGGCACGATTGCAGCACGCAAGGTGAGGTCCAGCTCGTCTGCCACCCATCTCTGGACAGCCGCCAGCGCGTTGCGGGTAACCTCCAGCGCCGAGCCGGGAAACGCCACGAGCGCGCCGTCGCCGCCGAAGACAAAGGGAAGGTCTTGCCGACCCAGCGCGTTGAGCAGCGCCGAAATGACGCTGGCGCCGGCCATGTTGACGGTTTTATAGCGCCCTGCCTCGATCGCCCTGGTCGAGCCGACGATGTCGGCCGTGGCCAGAGCCCAGCCATCGGGGAGAGGCTTGTAGTTGTCGATATCGGCAACGCTTTCGAACTTTGCGAAGACCGGCAGAGAAGCGACAAACGGGTCGGACGCGGCGGCTGTTTCCATGAGCATCAAATAGCACATTCCACTGCTTGAAGGTGAAGTCGATCGTGCTCGAAATTGACTTGCGCTGGCTTTGCGATGATAGGGTCCGGAAATGCGAATTGCCTTTTACGCGCCGCTGAAGTCACCCAATCATCCCGTTGCCTCCGGCGACCGCCAGATGGCACGGACGCTGGTCAAGGCGCTGGAACATGGAGGGCATAGCGTCGAACTGGCATCCGAAATACGCTTCTATCTACGCGAACCGGAGTCGAAAAGTTTCGATGCGCTCAAGATCGAAGCCCGAGAGGAAGCCGCGCGGCTGACAAGACTTTGGGATCGTGACGGCAAGCCCGATCTCTGGTTCTCCTATCATCTCTACTACAAGGCGCCCGACCTGATCGGACCCGAACTGGCGTCGGCCTTTGCCGTCCCCTATGTGACGGCGGAAGCCTCCTATTCGAGGCGGCGCAACGCCGGTTTGTGGGCCGATACGCAAGCGTTGGTGGCGCGAGCCGTCGAACAGGCGGCGCTGAACATCTGCTTCACGCAAAGGGATCGTCAGGGACTGGCAGATGCGATACCCGACGCCGCTCTCGGCATGCTTCCGCCCTTCATCGACACATCGGCATTCCGGGAAACGCCGGCGCGGGGTTGTTCGACGCGGCTAGTTACCGTCGCCATGATGCGGCCGGGCGACAAAGTCGAAAGCTATCGCATGCTGGCGCAGGCGCTCGGTTCGATCGGCCACCTGCCCTGGACCATGTCTGTCGTCGGGGACGGGCCTGCCCGTGAAGAGGTCAAAGCGCAATTCGCCGGCTTGCCCGCCGACCGTATCGAATGGCTTGGCGCGATTGAGCCAGCCGCCGTACCGGATGTCCTGTACAGTGGGGGAATTTACGTCTGGCCGGGTTTCGGCGAGGCCTATGGCGTTGCCTATCTTGAAGCACAGGCCGCCGGCCTTCCAGTGGTGGCGCAGGACATCGCCGGGGTGCCGGAGGTCGTGCGGGATGGCCAAGCCGGGTTTCTCACGCCGCCGGGCGATGTGGCGGCATTCGCTTCCGCCATTGAAAGGCTTCTGACCCGTAGCGACGAAAGAACCATCATGGCCGCACAAGCCAGACGTTTCATCCTTGAAGAACGTTCCCTCGGTGTTGCGGCGGCGCGTCTGGCCGGACTTCTTGCGAAGATCCCGATTTCATGACACCCGATCAGATCTGGCAACCCTTGGTGGAGGAACTGGCGAGCCTGCAACGAGCGGACCGTAAGGCAGAGTTCTGGCTGCGCGACGATGACGCCGTGGATCCGACGCCTGCGCTTGATAGGCTGCTCGACCTCACCGGTGAATTCGCGATTCCGGTCACCCTGGCCGTGATTCCTGCCCTGACTGATGAGAAGCTTGTCGCCCGGCTTGACGAGACGCCGCATGCCACGGTCGCCATCCATGGCTGGGCGCACCGAAATCATGCGCCCGAGGACCAGAAAAAGCAGGAGCTCGGCCCGCATCGGCCACGCGAGGCGGTGCTCGATGAGCTGGCCCGTGGGCTGTCGCACATAGCCGGCCTGCACGGCGCACGTGCCGTTCCGATGCTGGTGCCACCCTGGAACAGGATCGACGCCGGCTTGGTACCCGACCTCGGATCGATAGGATTTGCCGCATTGTCGGTCTATGGGCCGCCGAAGCCGGCTTCGCTGGCGGTCATCAACAGCAATGTCGACATCATGGATTGGCATGGCACGCGCGGTTGCCGCGATCATGGCCTGTTGGTTCAGGCCATCATCGCGCAACTGCGGCATGCATTCGACGGCGGCCAACCGGTCGGCCTGCTCACCCACCATCTCGTGCATGATGAATCGGCCTGGCTTTTCCTCGAACGGCTGTTCACAGTCACCACACACGCTGAAGCGTGCGCATGGCTTCCGATCAGGACATTGATCGGGCGCTGCGCCGGCAAAGGAAAATAGTTCAGCGCTTTTTCCGCAATGAGACTGGAAATTTGAGCGTCTGGCCATCCCGGGCGGCAAACGCGCCGGCAAACCTGTCTTTGGCCAATTTCTCCATCTCGTCCAACTCATCGTCGGTGCGCGACGGATCGTGGTGAAACAGCGCAAGCCCCCGCGCGCCGGCGGCCTCACAGAGCTTGACGCCCTGTTGCCATGTCGAGTGCCCGTTGCCGCGATAGCGCTCCATTTCCTCCTCGGTGTAGGTGCAATCGTAAATGACGAGGTCGGCATCTTCGATCAGGCCGAGCACCGCCTGATCGAGTTTGCCCGGCTCGTGCTCAGTGTCTGTGATCACCGCAACGACGCGGCCACCCCATTCGACCCGGTAGCCGATGCAGCCACCGGGATGGGTGAGACTGCCGGTTCGGATCACCACCCCTTGGCGCGGCCGAAGCACGTCTCCGGATACGAAATCGCGGTAGTCGAGGCTTGCCTTGCAGACGTCCAGTCTCACCGGAAACCAAGGCGGCCGCATGAACTCATCTACCATCTGCCGCGTCGTCATGCGTCCTGCAAGATGCCCGGACCAGAGCCTGATTTTGACGCTCCGGTCATAGATCGGCTTAAAAGCCGGCAGCCCGATGATGTGATCGTAATGGCAATGGGTGAAAAACAGGTCGGTATCGGTCACGCCCGACGCCCGAAGCGCCCAGCCGGCAGGCCGCAAGCCAGAGCCCGCGTCGAACAGAAGCGTATGCTTACCGCATCGCATCTCAATGCAGTTTGTGTTGCCGCCATAGCGAGAGAATTCTGGCCCCGATACCGAAATGCTGCCGCGCACGCCCCAAAACCTGACCAGGAAAACGTCGTCGTCCATGCAAGCCCTTCGTAGTCCCCCTCGGCCATCGTAGCCAAACAACTGCTGCTAGGCGAGACAGGTCTTCCTCCTGGTGACCTTGTCCGTGAGAGGGCCAGTGCCATCACGGCGGCAAGGATCGAGCGCAAATCATTCGTTATTTGGCGCTTCGTGCATCGATCAGATCCGCGGTCGTATGGCTCAGGCGATCGGCAAGAACCCGAACCATCTCGATGGTCATTTCCGGGAACTCCTTCATAAGCCTCAGGAAATGATCCTTGCGAATTCTCAAGGCTTCCACCGGACTTGCGGCTCTGACGGTGGCCGTGCGGGAGCTGTTGCACAATATGGCGATCTCGCCAACGATCGAATTTGGCAGCAGTTCGGCAACTTTTATCGGTCCGTTGTCGGAATCGACCAGAATATCCGCCCTGCCTGAAAGGATGACATAGGCGGCGTCGCCCTCATCGCCCTGCCGGAAAAGGATCTGCCCGGCGCTGTAGCTCACGCGATCGGATGTGAACGCAAGCAGTTTGAGCTTTGTCGGCTCTATGCCAGAGAACAGGGGAACGCGTTGCAGCATTCCAACCTCATCCTTGAGCAGCATTGTCGCGAACCTTCCCATTCACGTCTGCGAGACTAGAACAACCGACACCCGGATGGGATCAATTCTGTTTCCGGACGGCGAGACGAACCACGCGAAAGGTGGCGGGCCGATCAGCCGGAAACCCGAATCCCTTGATCTTGCCACAAGCTCCCACCGCCAGAATGATCCCATCTGAATGTCCAATGCTCTATGATAGCAATTCCTTAAAGATACCGCTCTCTGCCAAAAGTGTCTCGTGTGTTCCGTCTTCCACCAATTGGCCCGAGTCGAAGACGACAACGCGATCGAACATCATCCCCATTGCCGGATTCGTCACGACCCACACAATTGCCGGCGAATGGCCGTCGCGTCTGGCCTCCTCGAGCACGTTTTGCAGCACCTTATCCTGCATGCGCTGGTCGAGCGCCGACAGCGGCCGGTTGAGAATGAGAAAATCGGGACGCTTGAGCAGGGCGCGGGCAACATCGAGCTTCTGTCGCTGTCCACCGGTCAGCCGCCTGCCGCCGGAGCCGACGTTGAAGTCCAGACCGACATCCAGAACTTCGGCATAAAGCCCCAGCTCGTCAAGAATGTCATAGACGATGGAGCGTATGCGGTCCGGTGCGTCGGGATGGTTGTTGCCCACGCGCCCGAACAGGACATTGTCCATGACAGTAGCCGCGGCAATGTATTTGGCAGGATCATACCGTTCGACCGCGTTTTGCAGCTCGGGCGGCAGGTTTTCATAGAACCCGTTGCGAGCAGCGACGATCTTGCTCATCAGTTCGTCGCTCAGCAGGCCGAAGCGGTGCCGGGGTTCGATATAGGCAAAGCTCAAGGTGACGATCATGGCGCGATCGTTCTCTGAAACCGCCTCGTAGGCACGGTTCTTGAGCCGTTGCAGCAAGGTTTCGTAAGCGGGTATCTCCTCGGCGCTCATGAAGGCGAGCTGCTGGAAGAACTGGTGATCGGGCGGCAGGTCGGCAAACAGCTCGATCGCCTGGTCGGCGATCTCCATGCCCATTTCGTAGAGCGTGCGGTCGAGGCCGGCTTGCCTGAGCACAGAAGCAAAATAGGGATTGGCCGCCAGAGCCCTGTCGGCCAGTTCGGGGCCGGCGGCAGCGCCGAAGAGCAGGTTTTGGCCGATCGTTGCTTCCTTGTTGTAGGCGCCGGGTTCGAACGGAACCACCAGTCCGCTCAGCCCTTCGTGTTCCAGCCGCGTTCGCAGCGCCGCACGCAGTTCGACGATTCGCCTGGCAAGCTCCGTGTGACGCGTCAGGTCGGCCGAAGAGCGCAAGCCAAGATCCAGAATGTCGCGCGACAGAACAACCGCGTCGAGCACCCGGCGCACGGCTTCAAAGAGGTCGTGCGGGCCGGTAGCGCCGGCGGAAGCGTAGTCGATCCAGTCGCTTTGGATATCATGATCCGGATTGCCCGACCGGCGCGCCTCGTGGATGTTCCAGCGGCGCTGGTCTGCCGCAGCACCGTCATAAGTCACCGATGTCAGCGGCGCATGCTTCAACCCGTAGAGCAGGTTGTCGCGGAGGCTTGCCTGGAACAGGAAAACATCCGACGAGGCATAGGACATGCGCCGGCCGGTCACTGCTTCGGGGAGTTCAAGCAGGTCGTGGGCGCCCGAAGCGACCTTGCCGCCTTTCGGCCGGTTCAGGCGCGCGAAGGCTTCTGCAAGCGCCTCCGCTCCACCTGTTGCGGTACTGACCAGCGCCACCGTTTCACCCGGCTTGACCTGGACGGAGATACGGTCGAGGAGCAATGCACCGCCATCGTCCGCTATCGACAGACCGATCGCCGACAGCGGGTCGGTCATCGGACCGGGGGCTTCGATCGTCAATGCCCCGATTGTCGGCGCAATGACACCGTCGACGGTGAACTGTTCGACCACCTGCTGATATTTGACTTGGACATCCTGCCGCGCCTGATCCCAGTCGATCAGTTCCTTCATCGGTCCGGGCAGGTCCTTGTAGGCGCCGATCACGGCCACGAGCTGGCCGACGTCCAGCCGCCCCTCGATGACCAGATACCCGCCGATCATGTAGAACAGGAAGGGCGTCAGCTGCGCGAGAAAATTGTTGAGGAACTTTACCATGAATTTCCACTGGTAAAGATCGAAGCGGATCTTGAAGATGAGCCCGAGCCGGGCAGCTATGTCGGCGCGCTCGTAGTTTGACGTGTCGTGGACGTGAACCGCGCCGATGCCGTCGACGATTTCGCCAACCCGGCCCGAAAGCGCGCGCGCCGTCAGCTGCCGTTCGCGACCGAGCACGATCAGCCGCCGCCGCATTCGCGGGATCAGCACGATCTGGATCACCACGATCACGACCGCTATCATTC